>NZ_JAAHIH010000004.1:0-300000 GCF_010671925.1 Moorena sp. SIOASIH
CCTTTTGCCTTTTGCCTTTTGCCTTTTGCCTTTTGCCTTTTGCCTTTTGCCTTTTGCCTTTTGCCTTTTGCCTTTTGCCTTTTGCCTTTTGCCTTTTGCCTTTTGCCTTTTGCCTTTTGCCTTTTGCCTTAAAAAGATAAGATTTGTCCTCAAACGTCGCTAAAAATTGCTATATATAACTTCGCCCATCCTAATTTAATTGATATTTTTTTTACACGCAAGTGCCTAAATATTAAGTTTTGTGGCGATATCAGTCTTCTATGCCACTGGACATAGTATGTTAACCAATGGCTTAACAATCCAAAATTAGTTTGGGATTCAATGTCTGAAATTGCTAAAATCCCAGGAATACAGGGACTTTGGGAAAAAACCAAAGGGGACTCCCAAGTTGTTGTTGCAGTTCTAGATGGGGTTGTTGACCAGGCTCATCCTTGTTTTGATGGGGCTAGGCTAAAGCGGTTGCCAACGTTAGTTCAGGGAGAGGCACACCCGAGGGGGAGGATGTCGAGCCATGGGACTCATGTTGCCAGTCTGATTTTGGGTCAGCATGGTTCTCCTGTGCAGGGGATTGCCCCAAACTGCCAGGGTTTAGTCATACCTGTGTTCGCCGATGAAGGTCGCCGCCTCTCCCAACTGGATTTGTCTCGTGCCATTGAACAAGCCGTTAATGCCGGAGCGCATATTATCAATATCAGCGGCGGACAACTGACTGACTATGGTGAAGCAGAGGACTGGCTCCAACAGGCTGTCCGTCTGTGCCGAGACAATAATGTATTAATTGTGGCGGCTGCGGGCAATGACGGGTGTGAGTGTTTACACGTTCCCGCTGCCCTTCCGGCTGTCCTAGCAGTTGGAGCCACGGATGGCCAGGGACAACCCCTAGAACTGAGTAATTGGGGTCAAACCTATCAAAACCAAGGGATTCTGGCTCCGGGAGAGAATATTCTAGGAGCTAAACCCGGAGGTGGTACACTCAGACTCAGTGGCACGAGCTTTGCCACCCCCATTGTTAGTGGAGTTGCGGCACTTTTGCTCAGTCTGCAACGGCAACGGGGTGAAGAACCTGACCCCCAAAAAGTTCGTACTGCCTTGCTAAAAACAGCCCTACCCTGTAACCTACCGGAAAACGATCAGCGTCCTCGTTGTTTGGTGGGTGAGGTTAATATTGCTGGGGCGTTTACTGATTTAACAGGAGAAACCATGTCTGAATCTGAAGAACTCTCAACCGTTGAAGCATCGGGCTGTGGCTGTGACGGAACACCAGAAACTAGCCCCCAACTGGCACTCAGTGCTGAGGTAACTTCAGCCGTTGTACCCACAGAAGCTCAACCTGCCGTTGCGGCCTCCTCAACTGAGACAGCGGTAGCCCCTGCCCAACCAGCTGAAGTCTCTGTCACTGCTTCTGAACCTCAGTCTACACAAGCCCCGGTCACCCCGACCTCTATATCAACTTCATCTGTATCCACATCAAATCACGAGATCTCTGGAATGTCCAACACTACTGCAAATGCAATTACCCCCAGCCAGCCCGTTCAAGCCAGTGGTGGCGATATAATTTATGTGATCGGAACCCTAGGTTACGACTTTGGCACCGAAGCACGGCGCGACTCCTTCAAACAGTTGATGCCACCTTATGAGATTGAAGGCACTCAGGTGCCAGCAAATCCCTATGATGCCCGTCAGATGGTGGACTATCTGGAGGCAAATCTCTCGGAAGCCAAGTCCTTAATTTGGACGCTGAATATGGAGTTGACTCCGATTTACGCCCTCGAACCTTCGGGGTCCTTTGCCAGAGATGTGTATGCTGCATTTCAGGAATTGCTCTCTGGGGAAGTACAAGCAGAAGATTCTGAGGGATACATTGAACGGGTCAGTATTCCTGGACGGTTAACGGGACGAACGGTAAAACTGTTCTCTGGGCAAGTTGTTCCAGTGGTTGAACCGGTAAGTCCTCGTGGCATCTACGGTTGGAGGGTGAATACGCTGGTTTCTTCTGCTTTGGAAGCGGTACGGGGTCAGCAGGCAGAGGCAGATGATGAGCAAATGCGGAAAAGCCTCAGCAGTTTCCTCAACCGGGTTTACTATGATCTGCGTAACTTAGGACAAACGTCTCAAGACCGGGCGCTGAATTTTGCGGCAACAAACGCTTTCCAAGCAGCTCAAACTTTCTCTGAAGCAGTAGCAGCTGGCATGGAATTAGATAGTATTGTAGTGCAGCGCAGTCCTTTCTGTCGGATGGATAGTGATTGTTGGGATGTGCAGTTAAAGTTCTTTGACCCAGAAAACAACCGTCGTGCCAAGAAAGTCTTCCGCTTTACCATTGATGTTAGCGATTTAATTCCTGTGACTTTAGGCGAAGTTCGCTCTTGGTCTTCTCCTTATTAAGGACCTATGAAATCGAGATAAGGAAACTTTTTGATTTCCTTATCTATAGTGCAGGGAATAGGGAATAGGGAATAGGGAATAGGGAATAGGGAATAGGGAATAGGGAGCAGGGGGTAATAATTGACGAAAACAGTATTATAAAAATACTAATCCTGGGCTGAAATCTTGCACCAGTACAAAAAAAACTTAATAACGGAAGCGATAACAATCAATTTCAGTACTGAAAGCGATGCAGTCGGTAAAACGGGGTTTCTCCCACTCGCCCTTTGCATCAAGAGAGAGTTGTGTCCTAGACAATAATTTTCCTGACATAGTTGACATTTCCCGACATTTTCTTTGATGATGTAAGTGTAACAACCAAGGCACGCGCTAATGAATGGATCAGTCAACTATGTCCCTCCAAGGGTCGCTGCCGCTAGACTTGGGGTCAGTACTAAAACACTCGAAAGATGGCTCAATGAAGGCAAGATACAAGGTATCAGAACCCCTGGAGGTCAAAGACGATACGACCTGGACTCGGTCGTCTCTATTCCTTGCACAAAAACAAGAACAGACAACAGGGCGACAATTCTATATGCAAGAGTTTCAAGTCGCTCTCAAAAAAATGACCTTGAGCAACAAGTACAGTTTCTTAAGTCTCGTTACCCAGACGCAGAAATCATTCGAGATATTGGAAGTGGACTCAACTTCAGAAGAAAAGGTCTTCGTACCTTACTGGACAGAGTTCTCGACGGTACTTGCAAATATATTGTCGTTGCCCACAAAGATAGGCTTTGCCGTTTTGGGTTCGATCTTGTCTCATGGTTGTGCTCTAAATTCCAAACTAAAATACTGGTTCTCGACGAAAAGAACCTCAGCCCAGAACAGGAGATGGTTGAAGATGTTCTGGCAGTCATCCACGTCTTCAGTTGCCGATTGTACGGACTTAGGAAGTACAAGCAAAAGATTATTAAAGACTGTGAGTTACCAAGTTTACCCAAGCAAAGAACTTGAGGATATTTGGAAGAAATGGATTGCCGCTGTTCGTCAGGTGTATAACATTTCTATTGAACAATTAAACAAAAACCAAGGTTATACAAAAGTAGGAAAAAAAGGGGGAAAATATGGTTTTAGAACTTGGTTAAAACAATCGGGACTTATCCCACAATGGTGTAAAGACCTAAATGTCTCCAAAATTCTAGACAACGCTTCCATGGAAGCTTATCGCGCTTGGAAGGAAACGGCTAAACAGCCTAAATTTGTGGGAAAAGGGAAGAAACGCAAACCATTACCACAAGCTGGTCTAAAGATAGCTAAATTTCGCAGTGTACGCGATCATAAACAGACAATCCAGTTTGATCCTACGGCTTACAAGGCTGGCAGATGGATGGTTTCTACGACCAAGCATTTACCAAAACCCGAATTCAAAGGTCATGACTTCTGTATACTTACCGATGGTGCTACAGAACTTACTTATAACAAGGGTCGGTGGTTTGCGCACTTTCCTGTAGAATTTGACATTGAGCCTACTGAAACTAAAAAAGTGATAGCTCTAGACCCCGGAGTCAGAACCTTCATGACTGGTTTTGACGGTACTGAATTCCTGGAGTTTGGCGACAACGATTTTCAGCGAATAGCTAAACTTTGTTCGCATTTAGATAAATTAAAAAGTAAGCATGATAAATCGAAAGGACATATATACAAACATCGTCGATACAAGTTAAAAGCAGCGATGGAAAAGCTTAGGACTAGGATTAAAAATATTAGAGCTGAACTACACAAACAAGTAGCTTCCTATTTAGCAAGGAACTACGATGTGATTGTTTTACCAACTTTTAACACATCACAAATGGTTCCACGAAAGAAGCGAAAGTTAAAGACCAAAACAGCTAGAGCGATGATGAACTGGGCATTTTATCAGTTCTCTCAAATATTGGAACACTTGTGTAACCGTTATGGTTCCAAGTTAGTGAGAATAACTGAAGAATACACATCTAAAACTTGCACAAAATGTGGCCATATTCATAGAAAACTTGGTAGTTCTAAGAATTTTAAGTGTCCACATTGCGGTTATGAGATCCCCAGAGATTTTAATGGAGCCGTCGGGATTTTCCTGTTCGCGTAGCGTCGGCTTTGCCGAAAGGCGATGTGGGAGTGCGGCTCGTTCCTAGGAGGAACCTCCTGAAACAGGAGAGGTATGACTAGGGGGATTCGCGAGGTCAGACCTCAAAAAATCCTAACTGTCCTTCGGATGATGGTGAAAACCCATCCCTTGAGAAAGCAAGTGACTCCTTATCTTGGCCACACCGAGCAGGCGGCAACCTCGCAGAGTGAAGCTGGCACCAGGGCGGAATTAGAGGTGAAGCAGATTAGCCACACTACCGCGCTTTAGGGAGACGACATGGGTAACAGTAGCAAAAATCCTGAAAAAGTGTCTAATCGCCCTACCACAATCTGAAAAACAATGTGAGAATGCATCCTCTAATCCTCACAGAACAATTCCCACGGTATCTGTAACTTTCGAGGAGAGGATAGGCAAAATGGATTGCCCTAAATCGTCAAAACAATCTGATAGACGGAACGAGTAAAAACGACAGCATAAATAGGTCTGAGGAAATAGTCGAATCCTCGGTAAGTTATGCCAAACCTAATCCCTACTGTCGGGTAAGATGTAGCCGGAAACTGGCTACGGGTATCAAGATAAACAAATCCTAACAGAGTATGGGTAGACACATGTCTAATAGATATAGTGACCTCTGGAAAAGTCAAAAGTGGAAAAAACTCTGCCGGAACCTTTTTCGCCTGCAAAGAAGAGTTTATAAAGCAGTTCAAGCTGGAGACCTGAGGAAAGCTCGGTCACTTCAGAAACTGATATTGAAATCCCGTTCTGCCCAACTTTTGGCCATCCGTCAAGTGACTCAGCTCAACACCGGAAAAAGAACCGCCGGAGTAGACGGGAAATCACACCTAACCTACAAAGAAAGATTTGAGGTACTTAAAAAGCTAGTATCTAGTGCGGAAAACTGGACGCACCTCGGCCTAAGGGAAATCCCCATAGCCAAGAAAAACGGAGGTACAAGAATGCTGAAAGTACCAACAATCCGAGATAGAGCATGGCAATGTCTCGCAAAATTCGCTCTCGAACCTGCCCACGAAGCAACGTTCAGTGCCTATAGTTATGGATTCAGAACAGGTAGGTGTGCCCAAGACGCACAAAAACTACTGTTTTTAAACCTGAATTCAAAACAAAAAGGCATCAAGAAAAGAATAATAGAAGTAGACATAAAGAAGTGTTTTGACCGCATATCCCACAGCTCAATTATGGATAGATTGCTAGCACCTGCGGGTCTGAAAACAGGGATATTCAGATGTCTAAAAGCAGGCATCAATCCGGAATTCCCAGAGCAAGGAACACCCCAAGGAGGTGTAGTCAGCCCACTTCTAGCCAATATCGCACTAGATGGAATAGAGGAAATAAACCCTAGAAACAGATGTATAAGATACGCTGATGATATGGTAGTAATCCTCAAGCCTAAAGATAACGCAGAAAAAATCCTAGAGAAAATTAAAACCTTTCTCGCAGACCGGGGAATGGAAATCAGTGAAGAAAAGACCAAGATAACCAATACGACAGACGGATTTGACTTCCTGGGGTGGAACTTCCGCGTCCAGAAAAACGGAAAATTCCGATGCATTCCCTCAGTGGATAACCATCGGAATATACGAAAGAAGATTAAAACCGTGGTAAACAGCTCGAATTATGGAGCCGAAGAAAAAGCAAAAAGATTAGCGCCAATCGTTCGTGGATGGAGGAATTACCACAAAAGCTGTTATATGAACAGTTCTAGAGATAGTTTATGGTTTATAAATAAAACCGCAAATCGTAAATTCCGAAAGGAAAAGAAAGTGAACCGGTACAGAGCCAATGAACTATGCAAGAAAGGTTTTCCAGCTGTAGGGTATGAACAAAATCAACACGTAAATGTCAGGGGCACAAAGTCCCCATATGATGGGGACATAGTCTACTGGAGCAAAAGAAACTCCAAATTATACGACAACGCTACATCCAGAGCTTTGAAACGACAAAACCATTCCTGTGGACATTGTGGATTGAGATTCGTAAATGATGAACGGATTCATCTCCATCACATAGACGGTAATCATAGCAACCAAAAGGAGAACAACCTTATGGCAGTTCACCAAAGTTGCCACCAACAAATACACTGGAGCCAAAAAAATACTTAGGAGCCGTGTGAGGGGAAACTTTCACGCACGGTTTTGAAGCGGAGGTGCCCTGGGTAATACCAGGCATCGACCGTAATTAACACCTTCCTCAATGCAGTTGGGGATGTAGTACTCAGCTTTTCTGACTCGGAAGATATCCCAGATCTTGAAGATGTCACGATTTGTCCGGGTTAAAAGTATCAGTAAAATCTTAATCGCTGTTCCCTGTTCTCCGTTCCCTGTTCCCTACTTTTACAGATAAATTTTAAACTTGGGGCAAGATCGGAGTTTAAAATTGATCGGTTTCCCGTGGTCCGGTGGCACCGCCTTGATTGAGGAATAAGTTACCGGTTGCATCGTTTTGATAGATACAGCGAATTTCTGGTGTACCTTCAAGCACACCAGTGAAACCAAAAGTATTCATCCGATTTTTGCATTCCCTTACCTGTTCCGATGAGATCAGCCTCCTCTGTTCTAGAATTGACCAGTTATTCCGACGTAAAACACACCCAGGTCGCATCTTGGGCTGGGTCACATACACATTAAAGGGATTGAGAGTCACGAAAACTTGCATATCCGTCACCATCGCACTGGCACCATACTGAATACAAAGCTCTGGGTTTGGTGCGCTGCGGTCAATCACTTCACGGGAGGCAACATTTTCTGGGTTGAGAGTGGCACCAGAGCTAAAAGCAATACCAACCCCAAGTCCCAAGACAAAAACCCCACCAAGAATCGCTAAGGTTGTGTAATTAAGTTCAGGTATCCCATTAGAACTGTTGGATTCACGTTTCATTGGATTGAATTAACGTAATTAACGTTTAGAATTTTCTGGGTCAAGATTTGCTGGGAGTAGTTGCTACTTGCCCCCTTCTTTCAGTATGCCAGGTACGCCAAGATTAATCCGGAGATGGGGAGATGGGGAGCTGGGGAGCTGGGGAGCTGGGGAGCTGGGGAGCTGGGGAGATGGGAAACATTCACTTTATAGGGACAGTAAATTCTTGTCTTACCCCGACTCCCGATTCCCGATTGCCGACTCCCGATTCCCGACTCCCGACTCCCGCTTACCAATTGCTGCTTTCAACAATACATCTGCTCCAAATCGCACAGCATCGGTACAAGGTAGGCCAGTATCTGTTTGTACCTGTTCAATTGCCGACCGGGCAGCTTGATCATCCAAGTGGCCAGTATTAAGTGCGATCGCAATCACCTTCACCTGACCAAATGCCCCACCAGCACTAGCAACGGTCTCGTAAAGCTCAATCACTTTGGGTAATGGGGGAATCGGCACATGGTCATGATTACGAACAGACTTCTGTCCGGCTCGATGCACCAATAGTAATCCCGTGGGCTGAGTTCCTCGAATTAGCGGTAGGGTAGCTGTGGAACCAGGATGCAACAGGGAACCCTGCCCTTCTACGATCAATAAGTCGTGGTCATTACCATAGCGCAGTACCATTTGTTCCACAGCACCAGCCGCAAAGTCTACCCGAATCCCATCCAAGGGAATGCCATCCCCAGAAATCATAATTCCAGCTTGACCAGTGGCTAGGAACTTCGATGGTATGCCCTGACGTTGGGCGCACAAATATAACTCCAGAGCTGCTGACATTTTGCCCACAGCCATATCTGTACCCACTGTCAAGATGCGCCGACAAGGTAGCGATCGCGCTTGAGCACTTGCTATTCCTAATCCCTTCGGTTCCCGACGAATATCCCAAATTACCTGATCGTCTTGGAGTAATTGCTGTAACTCTGGGTCAGATGCCATGGGAGTATGCAAACCATTGATAACCGATAACCCTGCCCCTACCCCTACTTTCACCTCCTGCGACCAAGGCTCTGGTAATGCTCCCCCAGATGGCGCAATACCAATGGCTAGGATATCCGGTTGATAAGCTAGGGCAGCGGACACGGAATCTACAATCGGGACATTAACCTTAATTCCAGTTAATTGAGACAAAGACTTCCCAGCACACTGCTGGTCAATCACCACCACAATCTCAGTTGGGCAATACCGTAACAGAGTCAGTCCGGTTTTGCCTTTTGAACTAAGAATCCCTTCATGGAGTAGAATCGCAATACGCCGATTAGTGGTTAAATTCACGGCGTTTCACCCCCAGTCCTGGTAAATTATTCGGTATCAAATGCCCATTTTGTAGGGTTGCCCCTGTGAAGGGGTCATCTACTAGGTTTAAGTGGCTGTCTAAATCGATATAATCTGCCAGTGGTGAGAGATGAGAAGCTGCTGTATTCGCCAGAGTACTGTCAGAATAGCAACCAAACATGACCTGCAATCCACAAGCTCTTGCCGTATGCACCATCCGTATTGCCTCAGTTAAACCACCGGATTTCATTAGTTTGATGTTAATACCATGGACACAGTTTGCCAACGGCGGAATATCTTGGCTAGTCTTGCAACTTTCATCCACAAAAATTGGTAAAGGGGATTGCTTATACAACTGGGGTAAATCAACCTCTTTTCCAGGAGCGAGGGGTTGTTCCACATGCCTCACTCCCTGACTCGCCAGCCAGTTACACATCTCTACCCCTTCCTCCAAACTCCAACCCCCATTGGCATCTACACTCAACTCGGCTTCTGGTGCCTCATCTCGGATAGCCAGAATCATCTGTTGATCTGCAGCAATCCCCTTAGGTGAACCTAATTTAATTTTCAGTACATGAGCACCAGTAATGGGAATCCATTCCTGCACCCGTTGCCTCGCCTTTTCTGGGTCACTAATGCCTACCGTAGCCGAAATTGGCACAATTCGGCGGCGGTTCAATCCCCACAGCCGCCAGAGGGGCAATCCCACCCGCTTCCCTAGCCAGTCATGTATTGCCAAATCAATGGACGCCCAAGCCGCTGATGGCATTTGTACCTCCTGCAACACCCGTTCAATTTGTTGGTGTTCCCAAGGACTAAATGCCTCCAGCATCGGGATAACCACCTCTAGGGCTTCTAGCATAATCTCAGTGGTTTGCTTATGGGGGGTGGGGGGCAGGAAACTCTCTGTGCCTAGATCTGACGAGCTACTGCTGAGGCTAGTTGCCTTTCCTAGGGAAAACGGAGACCCTTCGCCCCACGCTTCAATACCCTCCTGTTCGATCCTGACCCAGACATTGGTAGTTTCAGAGGTGGTGCCACGACTGATGGTTAAAGGGAACCGCTTATGTACCGTGAAGGTTTCAACGCCAATACGCATTGTTTATTTAGTATATGGTTATTTAGTTTAAGGTTGAAGGTGGTTTGGTTGAAGGTTGAAGGTTAGTTGGTTGAAGGTTGAAGGTTAGTTGGTTGAAGGTTGAAGGTTAGTTGGTTGAAGGTTGAAGGTTAGTTGGTTGAAGGTTGAAGGTTAGTTGGTTGAAGGTTGAAGGTTAGTTGGTTGAAGGTTGAAGGTTAGTTGGTTGAAGGTTGAAGGTTAGTTGGTTGAAGGTTGAAGGTTAGTTGGTTGAAGGTTGAAGGTTAGTTGGTTGAAGGTTGAAGGTTAGTTGGTTGAAGGTTGAAGGTTAGTTGGTTGAAGGTTGAAGGTTAGTTGGTTTAAGGTTTGAAAGTTATTTGGTTGAAGGTTGAAGGTTATTTAGTTTAAGGTTGAAGGTTAGTTGGTTGAAGGTTGAAGGTTATTTAGTTTAAGGTTGAAGGTTAGTTGGTTGAAGGTTGAAGGTTAGTTGGTTGAACGCGATCGCGTGGCCTTTGGCCAAGGTTATTTGATTGTTCGCCTGAGGCGTCCCTTGTCGGGTAGGTTGAACGCGATCGCGTGGCCGAAAGGCAAAGGTTATACTCTATTAGGACGATGGTGAGGAAGAGGTTTGCCAGATAATCTGCCCCCTATAAGGTGTAACCTCTAACCTACCTACAACCTTTAACCCAACCTGTAACCTACCACCTGTAACCTACCACCTGTAACCTACCACCTGTAACCTACCACCTGTAACCCAACCTGTAATGTCAAATCCGGTTGAATAACCATACTTCCTGGTGAGCAGAGCAGGGGGATAAAGATTTTGTCTAGATATCGTAAGTGTGGGCAATTATCCGGATTTGATATAACCTACCACCTGTAACCTTGGCCTTTCGGCCATGCTACGCGAACAATCTGTAACCTTGGCCTTTCGGCCACGCGATCGCGTTCAACCTGTGACCTACCACCTTCAACCTGTAACCTGTAACCTACCACCTTCAACCTTCAACCTTCAACTTTCAACATTTAACCTTAAACCTTAAACCTCTAAATCAACCGGTAACCTTAAACCTTTATCCTTCATACTTTAACTTATAGTTTTGTGATTATTCAGTAATTCAATGATTTCAATAAAGCCATGGAAAACCCTTAAATCAAGGTTGGTTTTTGACAATAAATGGTGTCGAGTCAGGCAAGATGAAGTGGAATTACCCAGTGGTGAAGTTGTTGATGACTACTTCATCAATGTTAGACCAGATATTGTGCTGATCCTGGCAATTACTTGCGATCGCAAGGTTGTTTTTGTCCGTCAATATCGCCATGGAGTGGGAAAAATTTTATTGGAACTTCCTGGGGGTGGTTTCAACTCAAAGGTCGAAGATAGTATGAAGGCAGGTGCTAGGGAATTAGAAGAAGAGACGGGTTATGTCTCTGACCAGATGTTTTCCCTAGCTACCTTATATGATAATCCGGTAAAAGATACTAATAAAATTCATTTCATCATGGCGGAGCAAGCTCAACCATCGGGTATCCAAAATCTAGATATTACAGAAGATGTGGAAATTGTTTTGGTACCTATAGACGAAGTTATGAAAAAAATTGAACAAGGAGAAATTTGTGTTTCCGGAACAATTGCTGCTTTGTTTTTAGGCTTGAATTTTTTGTCCTAAATATGTAACCATTAAGCTGACAGCTGTCAGCTGTCAGCTGTCAGCTTAAAATATAGCAATCCGTGTAGGAATTGTGATAATTTTTGTTATAGCGCTGCACTTAGGGAATTGGGAATCGGGAATCGGGAATCGGGAAGAGTAGTTTGACCCGGTGGCTGGAATGGGCATGTTGGTGGAATGGGTATGTTGGTGGAATGGGCATCTTGCCCGTTTCATGTCCCAACCCTTACTCCCTTGGGTGCAGCGCTATGGAATAACTAATCACCCAAATCCCTAAGAGTCTTCAGAGTCTTGTTCCATCGGCTTTCGTGACATACTCCCACACTCACCTTTTCAGGTTGAGTGTGGGCTTCTTTCCAACTCCAGCCAACGCTATCGGCTTTCGCCGACGCGGGGCGCGAACGGATACTCGGAAAGCTTTACTCCTGACGGGATGCCCCACCGCCAAATTTAATATATTAATCGCCGCGTTCACATCCCTATCTGCTGTATATCCACAATGGGGACAAGAATGAATACGGTCTTTTAATTTTTTTGGTACTTTTTTGCCACAATTAGAACAGTTCTGACTGGTATTTCTGGGATTCACTGCTTTCGTTAACAACCCAGCATTTAAGGCCGTAGGCCACGCTACGCGAACGGCTTTGGTTGCAAGGATAGACAGAAATTGACCCCATCCAGCATCAAGAACTGATTTAGCCATTTTTGTTTTAACCAGACCTTTAATGTTTAACTTCTCATGAGCTATCAGATCATGGTCATCAAGTAAGCTTTTTGCAGTTTTAAAATGGAAATCTTTTCTGGCGTCAGATACCTTCTTGTGAGCTTTCCCCAACTTAACAACAGCCCTCTTTCTGTTGTTACTCCCCTTTTTAGACCTACTAACAGCTTTTTGGATTTTCTTTAATCGTTTTTGAGCTTTTCGATAGTACTGAGGGATTGGTACCTCAGTACTATCGGATTTTATCAAGAACGACTTGAGACCCATGTCTATCCCGATAGGATTAGAAACGCTGTCTGCTGGGATGATGTTTGGGACAGAATCGTCTTGAATAGATAGCGTAATATAGTAACCATCGGCTTTTCGGGTTATAGTGGCTGTTTTTATTTTGAAGCCTTCAGGAATTGGCCGATGGTAAACCATTTTAACTTTTCCAAATTTAGGAAGAGTTAAAATGTTGCCATTTATAGAGTTCTTAGAAAGGGCAGGAAAAGTAAAAGATTTGTATCTATTTTTGCTTTTGAACCTCGGCCTGCCACTCTTTTTACCATTGCTATCACCCTTTAGAAAGCGCTTAAAGGCTAGGTCTACCCGTTTAACGCAATCTTGCAAAACTTGAGACTGAACTGCCCCGTACCAGGGTCTGTTTTTCTTCAGCTGAGGCAGAGTTTTCTTTTGAGAAAAGTAATCAGGATTATCCCTTAACTTTGGTAGATGACACACCAAAGGGCAAGAATTAACAGAACAACGATTTTGCTCATACCAGTTAAACCTGTCAGCAAGCAAGTAGTTATATTGATGACGTAACAAATCAAGCCATTTTTCTACTTCCGCTTCCTGTGCTTTTGTCAACCTTAGTCGATACTGGTAAGCTAATCTCATTGTTGCCATATCCTGTTTTTCGACCTATTATTAGGATAACATGCGTTGCAACAAGTGTCAAGTCAAAAATGAAAGATCAAAGATTTGTAATCAGGATGACTAGCTTTGAAAAACGGCAATTAAAACAGGAGGCCGATCGCAGAGGAATGACTCCATCCGAATTGCTCAGAAGCTTGATAGCTCGTTTCCCCATCCCGGAAGACCCTGTGCAAAATTCATCCCACACTCATGCTGCGCATTGAGGTGTGGGGCTTCTTTTGCTAGACAGCTAAATCAAAAATAATAATAAATTTCGCATCGGGCATCAGTCGTTTCAGTGCCCGCAAGTGACCTTCGGCATCCGACCGCTTGCGGAACCGAGCCACAATCACTCGTTGCATCTTGGGCAATAGGCGGACTATCACCCACGGATGAAGGCGTTCAGAAGTTACGGTCGATGTCCCCTATTACGGGGAGCAATTAAACTAAGTCAGTGAGTCACCCCACTGACTCGTCTTCAAAACCGTACGTGACACTTTCGCATCATACGGCTCCTCATCATAGGAACCATTGTCGCTGGTACCTCTAAAACGGGTTTTCATCTAACTCTAAGGCGTTGACTTTTTTCCCGTGTTTGGCATCGTGGCAGGTTAGGTGTAGTAATTCCAGATTTTCATCGAAGTTATTTCCACCCAGTGCGCGTGGTAGTATGTGATGCATTTCCATTGAATCCCCAGGTCTGAAGGTAAGACCACAATGAGCGCATTTCCCTTTTTGCTTTCTCAAAAGCCTTCCCGATTGAGCTGGCATTTCAGGATGTTCTCTCATTCTGGTGCTCCAATAGATTAGGTCTCCATCGTAGGGACTTCTGGTATCTTGGATTTTTTTATGCCTTATTATTTCAGTTTTGGCATGTTTTGGGAGGTAATTATCCTCATCTGCCATGAATATCCAATTATCCTCTCCGATGGTTCCCCAATATTTCTTGTTTACCCAGGTTTTGGTTTTCTTTGGGTGTCTTCTATATCCCCATCTTTGGAGTTTGTTCCAGAGCATGTAACCTAAATCTTGGAAGGTTTCTTTGCTACAGACTCCTCTGTAGTAGTTGCACCATCCGCGTATAATAGGTTTGAGGTGTTTGATTAAAGCCTCTTGAGGAGCGGCTTTATGTCTGTCGATGACTTTTGAAAGCCGCTCGAAATGTTCTAGAATTGCATCCTTAGATGGTTTGATGATGGTTTTAAAGCCTTGTTTAGAGTGGTTTTTACCTACTTTGTACTGACGGATATTAAATCCAAGGAATTCAAATCCGTTAAAGGTATAGGTCATTTGGGTTTTGCTAGGCTTTAATTCCAGACCCATGTCATGTAGCCAATTATTGATGACTTCAAGGCATTCTTCTACCACTTTTTGGTCTTGGTGTAGGATGACAAAATCGTCGGCATATCTGATTAGAGCTAGTCCCTTTTTATAGTGGGTTTTCTTGCCTTTTACAGAATTTGCGTAATCCCATATGGCCTGTTCCATTCCGTGGAGGGCTATATTCGCTAAAAGTGGAGAGATAACTCCACCCTGAGGGGTGCCCTCATCTGTAGGTGAGAATGTCCCACTATCCATCACACCGGCTTTTAGCCAGGACTTTATTAAGCGTCTCATGGATGGATAGGTATTCAGTTTAGTTAGAAGTGCATTGTGATTGATTTTATCGAAGCATTTGGCTATGTCAGCATCAAGTACCCATTTAGGCTTTTGTTTGATGCTATTGAATATTGCTTCGATGGCATCATGACATGAACGTCCTGGTCTGAACCCATAGGAGTTGGGTTCAAATTTTGCTTCCCATTCAGGTTCTAATGCCTGTTTGGCAAGTGCCTGGAGAGCGCGGTCATACATGGTTGGGATACCCAATGGTCGCTTTTCCTTCCGTCCAGGTTTAGGAATCCATACCCTTCTGGTTGGTTGGGCTTTCTTAGAAACTTTTAGGTTGGAGACTAAAGTAAGCCGTTGTTTTGGTGTTAATGATTTGACCCCATCTACTCCAGCAGTCTTCTTCCCTTTGTTCTCCTGGGTTACCCGTCTGACCGCAATCATCTTGGCCGACCAGGACTTTATCAGAGTCTTTTGCAACTTTCTTACCACGCGGACATCACCACGGTTCGAGGCTTGATATATTCGTTTTTGCAACTTAAAGACAGTCTTTTCTAGCTTCCGCCAGTTGACTTTCTTCCATTCCGACTGTGGGGCGAACCCCCGAGTTTTAGACATTTTCATTGCTACTTACAACTAGATCTTTTCCTATAACGTGAGTCCGTCAGCATATCCTGGGCATTACCCTAGGCTTTGGCAAATGAGCTCAATCTTGCCCTCATATGACATGCGGCTAACTACCTACTCAGTAATCGACCTTACTGAGAGTACATATGAGAGTTATTTCGTTCCTGATAACCATTCTTTGAACTTTTAGGGTGGTACTTTTCACCGGGAACTGTTTGGGAAATCCATTACAAAGGGGAGGAACTTTGTAATCCTAATTCCGTTGAGTTTTTCTCCGTAGCGTGTCAAACCTTTTTTCGCTACATTTCTGTGACGATGATTCAAACGTACCTTTCTCTCGTACCCATGAGTTCTTTGCCTATTGTTGACACCGGTCAGGTTAAGGGTGTTCCAATATTCGACCCTTGCATTAACCCATAGGTTTGTTAGTTCCTATGAATCAGGGTAGGGCTGTCACTCGGATTTCATGAGGGATGGTTTTTCACCACCATGGTTATCAAGTTGTCAGGGTTCATTGAACCAAGCAGCTAATCCCCCAAAACCCTTGTAGGGTAAAGGTTTCTAGCTAACGAATCGCACCCTCCGATTCAGAACCGTGCGTGAAGCTTTCGCCTCACACGGCTCCTAGGTATCCTCTCCCTTCGGAGTGCAAAGAGTGTATCTGTTGGTGGCAGCTTTGATGAACTGCTAAAAGGTTGTTCTTAGACCAATTGTCGTGGTTTCCATCAATGTGATGAAGATGTACATCTTCGTCTTCGAGGAACCTCAACCCACAGAATCCACAGGAATGGTTTTGCCTTTTCAATGCGTCGGAAGTATTATCGGAGTATAGGCGTGAATTCCTTTGACTCCAATATACTAAGTCACCGTCATAGGGTGACTTAGTACCCTTCACACTCACGTGTTGGTTTTGTTTGTATCCTACCTTTGGAAAACCCTTTTTACATAGTTCATTAGCTCTATACCGACTTACTTTCTTTTCCTTTCGGAACTTTCGGTGGGCAGTGTTGTTCATGAACCAGAGTGAATCCCGACTGCTGCTCATATCGCAGCTTGAATGGTAGTTTCTCCATCCGCGAACTATAGGGGCTAGCTTCGTTGCTTTTATTTCGGCACCATAATTCGAGTTGTTGACTATGGCTTTAATCTTCTGACGTATATTTCGGTGGTTTTCCTCTGAAGGAATTGACCGAAATTTTCCGTTTTTCTGGACGCGGAAATTCCACCCCAGGAAGTCAAAGCCATCTGTCGTTTTGGTCAGCTTGGTCTTTTCTTCGCTGATTTCCATCCCACGCTCTGCCAAGAATTCTTTCACTCTATTGAGTATTTTCTCAGCATTATCTTTTGGCTTTAGGATAAATACCATATCGTCTGCATAACGCAAACTGGTGTGAATATCCTCTATTCCATCAAGTGCAATATTGGCAAGGAGAGGGCTGACGACACCCCCCTGAGGGGTGCCTTGGTCTGGAAAGTGTGGGTCAACTCCTGCTTTGAGGCATCGGTATATTCCCTTTTTAATAGATGCGGGGGCTATTACCCTCTCCATAATGGTGGTATGAGAAATACGGTCAAAACACTTTTTGATGTCTAGTTCAATTACCCTTTTGTTGATTCCGTTTGAAGATGACCTTAAGTGACCAAATAGGCGTTTTTGTACGTCTTGAGTACATCTGCCCGGACGGAATCCGTAGCTGTCACCGCTGAATAGTGCCTCATGGGCAGGCTCTAAGGCATATTTAACTAGACATTGCCATGCTCTGTCAGCCAATGTCGGAACTTTGAGCACCCGGGTTTTTCCGTTCTTTTTAGGGATTGGTACTTTCCGGAGTCGATTATGCTTCCAGTCAGGTGCATAATCGTTCAATGCTTCTACTAATTCCCATCGCTGTCTGTAGTTTAGGCTTGACAGGCCATCCACTCCAGCCGTTCTCTTACCTTTATTTAATTGTGACACTTGACGGACGGCCAAAAGCTGCGCTGCTCGGGACTTCAGTATCAGTTTCTGTAGAGACCGCGCCTTCTTCAAGTCACCAGCCCGAACTGCTTTATACACACGCTTTTGTAGGCGGAATAGGTTTTGGCGGAGTTTCTTCCACTTTTGCTTCTTCCAAAGTTCACTATGATTGCTCACGTGTCTAACTATGCTCTCCAATAAACCTGTATATTCTGAATACCCGTGCCCAGTTTAAGAGCACATCCTACCCGACAGTGGGGATTAAGTTTGGCATAACTTACTACAAGAACGACCCTCTTGCAGACCCATTATTTGCTGTCGTTTTTACTTGTTCCGTCTGTTGGATTGTTATGACGATTTAGGGCAGTCCATTTCGCCCATCCTCATCTCAGAGATTACTACTATCGTCCTAACAATGTAGTGAGAATAAGAGGATGCCATCTACACGTATTTAACAGGTTTGTAGTGTCATTATAGGACGCTTTTCCAGGAACTTTTGCTGCTGTTACCCATATCGCCTTCCCATTAGCGGCAGTGTGACGCAACCTGTTCGCCTCTGATTCCGCCCTGATGCCAGCTTCACTCTGATGAAATGCCGTTCATCTCGGTGTGGCCAGGTAGGGTGTCACTTATCTCCTAAAGGGCAGGGCTTTCACCTGCATCCGCCAGACAGTTAGGTTTGTGATTTACTCACGCGCCCTCTGAATCATACCCCTCCCGTTTCGGGAGGCTCCATACTCAGAAACAAGCCGCACTAGGACATAATTTATGTATCTCCTTAGATGGGGTACAAGAGCCAGCCGGAGACCTGGGAAAATCTGTGGGCTGGCTCTTAATGTGGACGTTTGTCGGCCACATTTTTATAATAACACAAAATAATCTTTTATTATAACATATTTTGAAAATTTTTGTAACAAATTTGTTAGGGAGTCGGGAGTCGGGAGTCGGGAGTCGGGAGTCGGGAGTCGGGTATCCCCCTATCTCACCATCTCCCCACACCTCAGACCCAGTAAGACTAAGAATGCTGCTTGTCAGCCGGTCAGGCGATATAGTATTTTTATCCGTTTTCTTGATCAAGATGAAACTCTATTACGTCACCCTCAACACTACCGAAGAAGCCAGTAAAATTAGTAAGGCATTACTGGAACAAAAGCTAGCTGTTTGTACTAACTGGTTTCCGATCACTTGTGCTTACTCTTGGGAAGGTAAAATTGTGGAAGAACCAGAGACAGTGCTGATTATCAAAACCTAGTCTGGCTATCGAGAAGACATTGAACAGGTAATTGGTAAATTACCTATACAAATTTGATTGCGGAAATTTCTCCTGAATCAGTCAACTCTGGTTTTATGGAATGGCTTAATAAAGAGGTTTCTCTTAAAGGTTGAATTTAGAAATTAGAGGAGATACTTGGCTCTATTTTCAACCAGCGGATAAAGAAGCAGTTCAACAAGCTATTGATGAAAAAGGTATACCATTGACATCCAAATTCCATCTCTTCGTCCAGTGTTCCCACTCTCTCCTTCGGAGGCTGATCGAGATTGAGCTCACCTAGGGCGGGAAGGGCTATAGTTTTGGATTTGATTAGTGGATTTGATTGATTGAGAAAGGGCTAAGGGCGTTCGCGTAGCGGCTCTTTGAGACCATCGCATTTTTGCCAGCTTATGCCACTCTGCTATTTTTGCTTAGTCCACCTATTTTACCATTTTTGATTTTTACGAGTAATCTACCATTCTGACGGTTTATAATTCTGTATTTAAAGATACACTTGATCTGGATTTGTCCACAAAGACTTTTATTCAGCTTGATCAGCTCAACGATTAAACCAAAAGAGGTTGGTCACACAACTTGCTTGAAAGGAGCATGGCTGAACAGAACGATTGTGATTCGGGTGTCAGCAGTGAGGCAATCAAATCAACAAGGGCGTGAATCTTGCCCAGTTGCCGTGGTAGGAAAACATCCCCGTGCAAAACATTAAACCTATGACACAGTTATCCCAGTTAAGACAAAAGACACTACCCAGTAATATTAATTCGGAATAATATACTGCATTTTTGCAGTTATGGCAACCCCCTCAAAACTATTGTTACAGTCACTTTAGTGCCTGTCTAAAATGCTGTCTAAAATGCTGTCTAAAATGGACAAAAGGCAATCTTAATCGGTTGCACCCCCCATTTGACTACCCAACACTCCCCGCCAATAATCAGAGGCTTCACCGAATCTTCATCTAAGTTTATTATTGTTTTTTATTGGCATGCTAGTTTGGTTCTGTATTAACCAATACAGAACTATCACCCTTGTCTGTCAACAGTTTCATGTAGCTTAAGCCCCTCACCAATGGAACTAAAAGCTGTGATCTAAGCATTTGGTTCTTTTGAGGATGGCTTGTGATCACGGTGCAATCGATTAGCCCAAATTCCGGTTTGATTACCCTTGTTATTGGTTAGTGTTTGAGGTGTCCACACCAGTTTGATCAGCCACGATATCAGCGTGCCTTTTGGCAAGGGGTTGATCATCCCGGGAATTTGGATGAGTTGGCAGACAAACGTTGCTCAACCCTGAACATTGTCCAAGGAGAAGAAATCCCAATGCAAAAGCTAGAACTAGAGACAGAATCTCGGGAGCAGACCCTACTGAAAAAACTGTCTCAGAGCAAGCTTGACAAGATACCTTTGGGGTTTTGCACTGCCTTTTGGCAGTTATGGAAGCCCTATCACCAGTATCTTTACTGTCGTTGCCTCCAGTGGATGGGAAACAACCATACCGATGCTGAAGAAGCCCTATCCAGAGCTAGTCTCAAAGCGTGGGATAAATTGCCAGACTATGCTGGAAAGATTACTAATTTCAAAGCCTGGCTGACTCGACTGACCTATAACCTCTGTATGGATATGCATCGAGAACGCAAACAACAGGGAATAAACACAGACAGTCTTGAGGAGATAGCGATCGCACAATGCCAGATCATCAACGAAACTGATTCATGTCCTCTGTCAGCTATCCTTTCTGTGGAAATGGAGATGTACCTCCGGGATGCGATCAATACGCTACCTATCAAACATCGCACTCCCTTGCTCCTGCACTACTATCAGGAAAAGTCTTATGAAGAGATTGCCCAACACCTTGCTATCTCCCAGGACAACGTTCGTAAGCGAATTCAACGGGCACGAGAAATGCTACAAAAGCAGTTGCATCAGTATTGTTCAGAGTATTGTTCAGAGTTGAATGGTTCTGAGGTGGAAAGGACGCGATCGCATAAATCTGCCAGATCTGACTCTCCAGTCCCGATGGGTATGGGCTGCAGTTTAGAATCAATCGATTACAAGATCACTACTACCTGTCTCGAAGCACTACCCGAGTGCTGGTTCCAATCATCCAGCCTGATTGCTTAGCAGGGCAAAGTGTGGGGCGGGGGCGCGGGGAGTGTGGGGCGGGGGCGCGGTGTTATTGTGGCTAATCCCGATTCCCGATTCCCGATTCCCGATTCCCTGTTCCCTGTTCCCTGTTCCCTGTTCCCTAGTCAAAAAAAAGCTCCAAACTCAAAAAATTTGTCACAAACCCCATGGTGAGATCGTTTTATATATAGAAGCCAAGGAAAGTAAGCAGAGCATCCCGAACAGGGCAAATGCATTCCCTAAAGCTGGGAATCAGCCAAGGTGGGATGTCTGTTTACCTATGATTTGGTTCTAAATTGATCAATTGGGATATTATATCGGATCAACATGTCTAACATCAAGAAGATTTTTGCTGCTTTTACCCAGTCAGCTCTTTGCGTCCTGTTGACTGCTTCCCTAGTATTGGGCTTCGCTACCAGTGCATTTGCTGGAAATATCGAAACTGTAGAAGCTGGTCCAATCTGGAGCAATAGTGATGCTCAAGGCAAATGCCCAGCAACTTGTGAAAATTACGACTCAGGCTACAAGTGGAATGGTCAGTGGTGGACCACAGTACCTAACGAGATGTCAGTTTGTCAATGTGCCAAGTCTCCTGTAGCAATCGAAGCTGGCCCAATCTGGAGCAATGATGATGCTCAAGGCAAATGCCCCACAACTTGTAGCGATGCTGGCTTCGGCTACGAATGGGATGGTCAGTGGTGGACCACTGAATGGAATGTGATGTCAGTTTGTGAATGTGTAGTGTAATCAACTAACACTTTCTCAAATTGCTAATAGAGTGTACAAGCTAACTCTAGCTGTGTCTCTGATAGCACTTGCGCATTAACTTTATCATTTCCCTAAGGTAGGGTGGGCAGTTAATTGGCTCACCCTACCTCTAGGCTGATTAGACTTGATCTAACTTGCCGATTTGTTGGATAGTTTTATTGTAAGCATTCAGCCGTCAGCGGTCAGCCGTGAGCTTTCCATAACTCAGATTAAACTTTTGCTTACTTGTTTGATTCAAAAGTTCCGTAGCGTCCTAATCGTCCATAAGCACATCAAGTAGCGTTGTCGTAGCGCATTAGCTGATAGCTGATAGCTGAATGCTTAGGTTTTATAGATAGATTTTTGTTGATAGTAAGCAGTAAACAGTAAACAGGTTAGAATGAAACAGTTGTATCGAATTTCCCTAACTATTGTTAGCTTATTCCTGTGTTTGGTCACTTTGAGCAGTTGCAGCAACAACCTTGCTAACACTGATCAACTAGAAGGGCAAGTGTTAAGCATTATCCGGAATAATCCAGAGGTGATTTTAGAATCGGTGCAGGCTTACCAGCAGGAAAAACAGCAAGAGCTAGCCCAATCCAGGCAAGCATTTTTGCAGCAAATGATGACACAGCCAACATCGATAATTGGGAATTCTCCTACTACTGGTGTGGCGGAAAATAAAGTTGTGCTGTTGGAGTTTTCTGACTTTCAATGTCCATTTTGTGCCCAAGCTAACCAAAGCGTAAAGGATTTTATGGACAAACATTCCGATCAGGTAACCTTAGTATATAAGCATTTGCCTCTGACTCAGATTCATCCTCAAGCACTCCCTGCTGCTAAAGCAGCTTGGGCGGCTTTTCAGCAAGGGAAATTCTGGGAGTATGAAGATGCCCTGTTTGAGCAGCAAGATAACTTGGATGAAGAATTGTATGTAGCGATCGCCCAAGAACTTAATCTAGATCTAGAGCAATTTAATCGCGATCGCATCAGCGTTGGAGCCGAAGCTGCCATTAGGGACGATCTGAAATTAGCCCAGACCTTAGCTGTTAATGGTACTCCTTTCTTTGTGTTCAACACAGAAGTACTCCAAGTTCCTCTCAACCTATCAGAAATGGAGACTATTCTGGCACAGGTCAGATCATAATATAGTATTTCTATTTGAGTTGTAAAAACACGTTTTGCGGCAAGAGGCAAAAGGCAAGAGGCAAAAGGCAAGAGGCAAAAGGCAAGAGGCAAAAGGCAAAAGGCAAAAGGCAAGAGGCAAAAGGCAAGAGGCAAAAGGCAAAAGAGATCTGAAGTTTTATTGGACAATAAAAAAATACCGTCAGCCGTCAGCTATCAGCCGTCAGCCGTCAGCTGATAGCTGATAGCTGATAGCTGATAGCTAATAGCTTCATGCTTACGCAAAACCTTGAAGTTTATTTACAAAATTAGTGACAATTAGTGACAAATTACTGTGACTTTGCCAGGATGATAGAGCAATCTTTACAACAGATAATCAGAACAGGACTAACTGTTTCAAGGGAAAGGTTACTGCTAAATGTCAAGAAGCCCTACCACATGCTTAGTACCAATCACCCAAGCTTCTGGGGTGGAAATGAGCGCTCACCTGGTCTTAGATAGTAAACCAACTAGACAAGGTCTGAAGCTAAACACATTAAATAAGTATATCCAGCAGCATCCTACAGGATGGAAGAAACGTCGAGAACTGGCAAAGCTGCTGTATACTATGGGTCGCTGGCAGGAGGCAATTGAAGAGTATCGCCACGTCATAGAAAGCCAGCCCCAATTAATTGACGTACGGCTGCAACTGGGCAAGATATTCCAGTTGATGGCCAGAAAGGCTGAGGCCATTGAAGTGTATCAAAGTGCCTTGCCCTGGTCGGGGAATATTGCCACTCAGCACCATGTGGCTGGCTTGATTGAAGTCTGTCGCGGACGCCAAAGGCAGGCAGCCAAGCTGTTTTCTTTAGCAGCATCCACAGAACCAGACAACCCAGCTCATGGCCATGCTCTGGCACAGGTTCACCTGAATCGGGAATCTCCTGTAGAAGCCTTACAGGTATTCAATAGAATTTTGGAATTTAACCCAGATGACCTGATCGCTTTGCGAAACAGTTATCAACCCCTCTTAGCAGTGGGTGACTTTCCAGAAGCATCCCGCCGTTTGGAGCGATCGCATCAGTTAGCCCCCAAAGATTTCCCCACTCTTAAACAGTTAGCGGATCATCGCTGTCGTTTGGGATTAGTCTCAGGTCAAGAGGGCAAGCAGACAAAACAGTTAATTCGAGCTGCTCTACAACTAGCTCCCGATGCCCCTGATGCTCATAATTCCCTGGGAATGTATCACATTTGCCGAGGGGAGTGGACAAAAGGGATAGCGCTATTGCAACAGTTTATCCAGAAACATCCCAACAGTCCCAGTGGCTGGTATTACTATGCCCGCTGTCTTTTCCACACAGGGGATTCCCAAGGGGCTGCTTCGGCAATTCTCAAGGCTTATGGATTGTACCCAAACTATCGCGAAATATATCGTGCGATGGCTGAGATTTTGCCAACGGCGGGAAAACTGGATGATTTACAGCCTTTAGTGACAGAAATGCTGGATTATTTTCCAGAATCCTGGAGTATTTGGTCAAAAGCAGGGCAAGTATTGGTGGAACACTTTAATGATGCCACTAAGGGCTGTCGTGTTTCTGCCTTGGCAGTGGCACTAATGCCCCAGTTAGCATCACCATGGTTTCACCATGGTCGTGTCCTCGCCCTAGCGGGGAAACATTTTGAAGCACTAGAGGCTTTGCAAGAAGGATGGCAGAGGTTACCAGAACAGGGCGGTTACCTACAATCGGTTCCAGCGGCTGTGTGCCTGGCTCAGAGTTATCAGGCCCTTGGTGATCACCCTAGCAGTCGCAAGTGGTGGACAGAAGCTTGCGATCGCGCCAAAGCATTGATGGACTATAACCCAGCTTCGGCCTATTACTGGCAAGGCAAAACCTTGTGGGTGTTGGGGGATAAAACCAGAGCGATGCAGGCTTACCGCAGTGCTTTGAGCCATCAATTGCTTTATCCCACTCGTGGAGAGCTTAAACCGTTGGAGCAACAGTGAAGTAAAACTGGACTCCAAAAGCGTAAGCTATCAGCTATCAGCTAATGCCCGTAGCGCATATGCTTACTAAAGAGTGGCCTAACCACAAGCTAAGCTTGTGGTTAGGCCACTCTTTAGCTCTTTGTACTAGAGTGAAAGTTAGCGTAATTACTGCTAACTTTCACCATGGCTAGAATTCGAGGTATAGGGATGATTATCCAAGCCCTAATACCAGTTATTTACCTATTAGTAGTTATTATCACCTTAGCCACGATTGTGCTGGATATCAACAGTCTTGTGGGTGAACCAGTACAAAAAATCAATAGCGCTTTGGTGACTATGAGTGGCAAGTTAGAGCAAACTGGAAATGTTATTGGTAGTGCCATAGAACCGATTGGTAATATAGATAAACAACTCGCTAAAACTGTCGAAACAATTGATAGTATTCCTGAAGTAATAGAGCTTCCGGCTATTCCGATTCCTGATGCAGAACTGCCCATTAAACCAAAAGTTAAATTGAGCAGCAGGGAGTTAACAAAGCCAGTTTTGTTCGTATTTGATATTCCCAATATTCCTAAAGAACCTATTCTTAAGATTCCTAAGGTGCGAGTTGAAATTGAAAAGGTGCCTGTTGCTTTACCTGATATTCCTGGAGTAAAGGTTAGTGTATCAGGACTAAAACAAACTAAAGCGCTTTTAACGAAGAATGTTGAAATTATTCGCAGCTTAAATAAAGTTATTGGTATTCTTCCCAATCTTGAAGTGATTAGAAACCATTACCAAAGACTAATTGTTGGGGAGGAGGGGTTAGTAGTAATTATTCAAAAAATTTGCCATAATCTATTGGTTATGATCATCCTGTTGGCAGGTATTGTGATGCTTTCACTACCCTGGTTGGTTGTGAAATACATCAAGTGGGCTTCCCCTCAGGTAACTGCTGGATGGCAATTATTAAGGGGAGTATCTCAATAGGGAGCAGGGAGCAGGGAGCACGTAACAGATAAGACAACAAAAATTATATGTACTTGATTAGACTATAAACCGCTTTAGCTGGACAAGGTGATTAATTGAATAGAGATAAGATAATAGAGGTAATAAGATGAGAGTTGATCAAAGCAGTGGTTTAAGGCAACGACTTAATGGTATAATCCTGATTATCTATGCCTTAATACCGATTATCCTAGTAGTGGTATTTTTGATTACTTTTTTAACAATTTTATATGACATAAAGAGTCTGGTGAGCGGCCCTTTGGTGGAAATCAATAACACCTTAGTGGAGGTTAAGGAAAGTACTCAGAAGGCAAAAGAGGAAATTGCTAATATCCTTGAACCAATCAAAACAGTAAACGCAGAAGTGCAAGAAGCCTTCGAGATAGTTGAACAGATTCCTACAGGAGTGAGTTTGCCTGATCTTGGCATCCCAGATGTTAATCTTCCGGTGAAACCAGATGTCAACTTGGGGGGTGGATTTCCTCCTAAGGTGAATATCGAGATGAAAGAGGTTTCAGTGGCTATGCCTACTATTCCTGGGTTTGAAGTACAAGTGGATGGTTTGCAACAGGTCAAGGCAGTTTTAAAGGATAATTTGGAAATACTTAGGGTTTTTAATACTATTGTCAGCGGTATCCCTAACCTCGATTCCCTTAGAGAAGATTCCCAAAAAATTGTAGCAGGAGTGCAGGAGTTGGTGAACGGAATTCAGAAAATCGGGAGCAAGGTATTGGGGCTGATTATATTTAGCGTAATCATGGTGATACCCTGGTTAATTAAGTTATGTATAGCTCCCTACGCTACCTGGGCTTACGGTCAGGTTACAACAGGATGGGCATTAGTCCGTGGTCAAGTGACTGAATAAATCAGATGGTGACATCTCAGGGAACAGGGAACAGGGAACAGGGAACAGAGAAAAAATTATGTGTACCTCATTACTATGAGAAACGCTATAGCCATGTAGGGTGCGTTAGGGACGGAAAGCCTCTGATTTTCCGCCTCTTCGCGCCTGGGACAGGCCGTCCCGTAACGCACCACCAGTCTACTCCCTACTCCCTACTCCCTACTCCCTGCTCCCTTTGCTATAGATTATATAGTTAGAAAACTTAATTATCAGGATGAATAACCCTCAATCCAATATCTCTAAAGCCTATGAACCAGAAGCCACGTCGTCAGAAGAAATGACCATGAATGAGCTAGGTGCTTATGTGGCAGCCCCTGGAGCTGTTGGTGGCTTAACCAAGATAGTCTTAGAAATAGTACAACCACCCTCTAGTATACCAGTTAATCCCCCAGCTTGTAGCTCCTTTTTGTGTTTACTACCAGCCAACCTGTTTCTAGGTATGATTAGTGCTGTGATTGGGACTTTTTTGCTTAGTGATGTTTTAGTATTTAGGAAATCTAAGTTCAAGGTAATTGGCTTAGCCTTAACCTTGGGGTTGTTTTTCCCTAGTGTATTTAGCACAGCATCAACCATTACTAATTTGAACCTTGAAGTTCAAGAAGCTACGCAACAAAAAAATCAAGCCATAGAAGGAACGATTGCAGCTAATACAAAATTGGCAATAACATCAAAAGATACCAAGGTTAAACAAGAGGTTATTCAAGATATCAAGACATTAGGAAAAAAATCAGCAGACCCTCAGGTGCAGAAAAAGGCTATTCAAAATATAGAAGCCGTCGCGAAAGATTCGAAAGACACTACTGTGAAGCAACAGGCGGTTAAGTCCTTGGAAGACTTGGGAACTAATTCTCAAAACCAACTGGTAAAAACAGAGGCTATTTATGCTTTACAAAATCTCAAAATAGACGCTAATAGTAAAACACTAATAAATCAAGTCAATCAATCGATAAATATTTTAAAAAAGTAATCCTATAATCTAAACGGCATTGAGTAATAAACGAATAGATGATTATATATTAAATATACAATTTAAAAAAATAAATTGCAATTCATAGCAATCCCCCCATTGGGAGCAGGTCAAAGTTGCCGAACATTGGTACTATGTCCCATTAGCGCAAGCTTAAACCCATGATGGGGCTATAGATAATGTACAAATATTCATAAGTGACATACTCCCCATATTACCTATTACCTATTACCCATTACCTATTACCTATTCCCCAAATTTAGTACAAATGTTCTGCATAAGTGACATGCTCCTATCCCATTTCCTGTTCCCTGTTCCCTATTCCCTGTTCCCTGTTCCCTATTCCCTGTTCCCTATTCCCTTTGCTAAATAAGTTTAAAGTAACTAAGATGCGCATCGGTAAACGGACTAGACCTAGACGACAATTAGACGTAATAATAAAAGGGTCATCCCATAACCATTGGCGTGACCCTTATCATATAATGCTGACCGTTAATTGGGCAATGTTTTTCGGACTAATTGCGGTTTGTTATTTAACCATTAACATAGTCTTTGCCCTATTGTACCTAGCGGGAGGAAATTGTATTGAAAATGCCCGTCCAGGTGCTTTCTTAGATGTCTTTTTCTTCAGCGTTCAGACCATGGCATCCATTGGTTATGGTGCCATGTATCCCGTGACCTACTATGCTAATATCATTGTGACCATAGAAGCTCTAGTGGGTTTGATGGCTCTAGCCATGGCAACGGGACTAATGTTTGCCCGCTTCTCTCGCCCTACTGCCAGAGTTATCTTCAGTCGTAGGGCAGTGATTGCGCCCCATAATGGGGTAACTACCCTCATGTTTCGCGCTGCCAATGAACGGGATAATCGGATTCTGGAAGCTCAGCTCAGGGTAAGTTTGCTGCGCAATGAAGTGACCTTAGAAGGGGAATCCATGCGTCGATTCTACGACCTCAAACTGTTGCGTAGCCAAACCCCTAGCTTTGCTCTAACTTGGACAGTCATGCATCCGATTGATGAAAGTAGTCCTTTATATGGGGAAACACCAGAGTCTCTCGCTGAAATGGAAGCCACACTTATTATCACCCTAGTCGGTATTGATGAAACGGTTTCCCAGACTATTCACAGTCGTCACTCTTACACCGCATCAGAAATTTTGTGGGATAGGCGTTTTGTAGATATGTTTGATAGGAAATCAGACGGCAGTAGAATTATTGATTATAGTCACTTTCATGATGTTAAATAATAGCAATTTATAGGGTCTTTCATAGTTATAAGCTAGATGCAATTTTCTGTTCCCTATTCCCTATTCCCTATTCCCTGTTCCCTATTCCCTGTTCCCTTTGCTACATAGCATTTCTATTACCCAAGTGCTGTTACCGTACGCAATAATAAGGAGAAAACCAGGAAATGAACGGACTCGACTGAACTGAATCAGCCACTAACTCGACCACTCCGTCCTTATTAATAATCCATCGATTAGCTTCAACAATTCTAGACGGACGCGAGTTACCTGGATTAGAAGCATTAGAAGCACTCGAAGCACTAGAAGGATTTTTGGGGCGGCGAGCGCTGTGGCGAGGTAATGGACGTAAATCCACCCACAGGGTTTGACCCCGAAGAGGCTGAGTGGGGTCTGTGGGTAAGCCACCCCGCCCAATTTGGACAAATTGATTGCCGTGATCGGTACCGCAACCAGTGGCAACTAGGAGTTTGGGATTAACAAAATTTTCCGGTAGCTCGAATAATCCCGCACTAGGGTCAGAGTATGGTGTATTAATTTCCACAGTACCGCTAAAGGAAGCTCCCAGTTGGGAAGAGGCGGTAATATCACTTTCTGGAGTTTGTTGTTCCCGAAATTCAGTGCCAAAGATGCCTAAGGCATTGATAATCACTTGTCCGCCAAAGCTATTTTCAGCATTGGCAGTGATATCGCTATCTTCTAGGGCAACTAGCAAGTCAGTATCGATAGTAATATTACCGCCAGTAGCAGCACCTTCGGCATTGGTAGTGATGTTACTGCGATCGCGCATCAAGATTAGCTCGGAATCCAGGTTAATATTGCCCTGATCCCCAGCCCTGACTTCTGCAGAAAGGGTAGCGCTCCCGTCTAATAGAATCGACTCAGTGGTAATCTCGAGATTACCAGCCTTGGCATTATCCCCATTACCACGAGCACTGACGGAAATTTCGGCGCGATCGCGAACGGTCAAGTTGTTGCTGATAATGGTCACCGAACCCGCAGGGAAGTTACCCTCTGAGAAGGCAGCAATCCGACTAGGAAACTGACCGTCCTCTGAAATACCAGTGACTTCTATGTCATTAACATTGAGCATGATATTCCCAGCTTGACCATCCCCTGAGCTAGAAGCAATCACCTGTCCACCATCGAAGATGTGTAAGCGTTCAGCATCTATGCTTAATTGACCGCCATCGCCAGTGGCTCCGTCTTCCACGGAAACCAACACACCACTGACCGCGCCAGAAAAATCGACAAAGGCATCACTAACCTCGACCTCAGTTGCTCGAATGGTAATAGTGCCAGCATCCCCAGGACCAACCGCATTCGATTGAAGACGTCCCCCTTCAGCCACTCGCAAACGCCCAGTTTCAATCAGGAGCTCGCCCCCATTCCCAGCAGTTGCCTCCCTAGTATTACCAAGCCTTAGTGCACTGGTTAATAGGCCGCTAGAGGCTGAACCACTAGCATCAGTGCCAATCACATCTACCGACTCGGAGGCGTACACTGTGATATTTCCGGCATCCCCATCTCCATCGGTACGAGAGACAAATGCTGCTCCATCTGTGATAACCAAACGCTCAGTTTCAATGGTTAAATTGCTGCCAGGGCCGGGGCCCTGTGTATTTGTAAAAAAGCCGCTGGGAAATATACCATCAGGTGAGCGACCAATGGCTTCGACTAGGTTAGCTCTAACCATTACACTGCCCCCATCCCCATCACCGCCATTAACCGAGTTGATCTGAGCACCATTACGCAACTGCAAAACTGGAGTTTCAACAACCACCCTCCCTGTATTCCCACTTGCTCCAGGTCTGACGTCGCTCTGGATCTCCCCGCGCTCTTCAACACTTGTTCCTGAAAGCATCACAGATTCTGTCGCGGTAATGGTAATCTCACCAGCATTACCGGAGCTCAAGGTGCTGGTACTTAGAATACCCCCGATTGCCTGCAATTGTTTGGTATCAATCACGATTGTGCCCGCATTTCCACTACCCCGGGCAATGCTTGAGATTAAGGTTGATGCATTATTCACTTCCAGCAATGAGCCCACATTTAAGGTAATATTGCCACCACCACCCGCATCAAATGTATCGGTGGAAATTCTGCCACCATTGTTAAGTATCAATTTGTCAGTATTAATCGTTAAGCTGCCACCATCCCCTGTACCTCTCGATTCCGAAAATAAGCCGCTGTTGGCTTCCACATTCGGATTAAAGTTAGCGGGATTGAAAGGGTCTTCCGGTAACGAGACTCCCTCCGTGCCCAGGTTTTCTAAAGAAACTTGCAAGGTGTAAGTGTCCCCCACTTGTGCTGTTGCGCCCTCGATCAATTGATTATTAGTAGCATCAGAGGGGAAGGCACCGACTCCGAGTAAGTAAACCCCTGGCTCAGTGATGGTGGTATCAATTAAGGAGTCTGTGGTGAAACTGCCAAAGACTTGTAAACTTCCACCGGCACCATCAGCGGTCAAAGAATCGTCATTGACCTCTAATAATTCTCCTGTACCAAGATTAAACAGGAAAATCTTGGTATCTACGTTGCCGTCTTCGTCTGTAAAGCCATTGTCGATGTCGAAAATAGCTCGACTGTTGCTACTGGTGATACTGAAGGAGAAGTAATCGACTTGATTTTCTGCTGCACCCAATACGGTGGTGCCATTAATAATCTGTTCTGGAGTCCGTTCAATGGAAACATAGGGAATTCCCAATGGTCCAGATTCAGCTACGTTGGGATTGGGTTGAGTAATAAACTCTAGAGCATTTAAGTCAAAGGTGTCTAATTCCAACAAAGGATTAGGGACAAAATCCCGACTTTCCCCAGATATAGTGACGCTTTCGCTAGCGTTAATGGTGATATCTCCAGCATTACCGCTCCTTGTGGTAGCCGTGATAATCTGTCCACCAGTCTCCAGGACTAAATTATTGAGATTGAGTGCGATCGCACCGCCATTACTACTACTATTGGTTACTGTACCGATAAATCCCCGATTAGCTAGATTCAGTGACCCTTGGGAATTGTTAATGGTAATCTGGCCTCCCTTGCCACTAGTGTCAACAGCAGAACGAGTTAGAATCCCGCTAAATAACCCATCTTCAGCGAAACCAGAGATATCAATGGCACCATTAGCATTAATCTCAATATTTCCTGATGCGCCATTGCTATTGGTAACGGTTTGAACTCTTGAGCCACCAGTGATACTAAGGGCGTTGGTGGTTAGCTCTATGTTTCCGCCATTGCCGATCGCTCCCGTTAGTAAATCATTAGCAATCAAACTCCTGTCACTGAGATTAGTATTGCCTTTGGCGTTAATAGTAATATTGCCAGCTACGGCATCTGGTATCGATGCTCCATCAGTCAATCCAGCCTGTAAACTGGATTGAGACATGTCGAAGTTAGCACCATTGATGGCAATATTTCCGCCATTAACTGAAGTGACATCTACCAAGCTACTGTTGGTCAAAGAAACATCACCTCGTTGGACTCCATCGGGAAAACTAACCGATGTCGCACCATTGAGCGTAACGGTTCCTGGACTGGATAATCCTCCTAATTCCACCCGTCCCCCTGGCACTTCAACGGTGGCACCATTGAGGTTAACCTCTCCCCCAAGTAAGGCCATAGTTTGCCAGGTCTCGATCCCTAAGGTAGGTCCTATAACGTTTACTGGGCCAGGATTGCTACCATATTGCAAACCGATGGGAATATTGATGGTTAACAATGGTGGGGCGTGTGGATCACTAGCGCTAAAGTTGAAACCATTGTCAAATATTGCACTATCGGCAGTGCTAGCGACAAAGGAGCCTGCTACATCTAAGCGAGCATTGGCTCCAAATCCAATACCATTGGGATTAAGCAAGAATAAATTAGCGCTACCGTTTACTCCTAAGGTGCCGAGAATTTGAGAAAGGGTGCTGCCAGTGACACGAGTCAAAATATTAGTAATGCCATCGGGATTAGCAAAATACACTCGTTGACCATTGCTGACATTAAATTCCAGAAAACTGTGGAAGAGGTTACTATCTCGAATTGCTCCCCCTTCGATTAAATCTGCTACTGCACCACGGATAGTCTGATTGGGAGTAACCTGAGAATTTTCATTCCCCAAGGTACTATCTGGGGTAATTTGAGCGAGGGTGGGATCCTGGAAAAATAAACATACACTTCCAAATTGGAGCAATCCCACTAAGCCCAATTGCATTAGTGAAATGGGGTTTGTTGGTAGGCTTGGTCTGAGGGGATTAGTGTTGTAGTGGCAACTAGATAAGAGATTAGCTTTGTGGGCTTGGGGGAAGCTTACGCATTTCATAGATAGGTCTGAGGGATTATTCTCAGTCTTAGAGTTCCCGGCACTGTTGGTCAGAGGAACACCTGTGATGAACTCAGAGCTGGTACCTTCAATTACAGCAAATTTCGCCCCCCTAGCCCCAGGGCTGTTTCATTGCCGCTTCCGTGTTCTATGCACACTACATCCTGAAGTGCGGAATCTGGGTTAAAAGATGATTTTAATCAAAATTTAATAAGATAATTGATGAAAATAGATTTCAATAGGAAAGGCAAATTATGTTGATACTATTCAAATCTATTCGATGACACTTTCTTTGACAATTCGTCAAATTGGATCTGCCTGTAAAACGGCGGCACTGATTGGCATGATGGCGCTATCTGCAATCCCGGCCCGCGCTCATGAAACAAGAGTGGTGGGAGCATATAAAGTCACTGTAGGATTTAGAAACGAACCAGCTTTTGAGGATGTGGTGAATGCGGTTGATGTTATTCTGCGCAATGCCGCTGATGACTCTCCTGTAGACACTGACAAGGAAGACAAAATAGATCTTGATGTCTATGTGCTGTATCTCAAAGAAGATAAGTTTGATGCTCAGGTGATTCGTAAAGCCAAACTCAAGGGTGAACTCCGAAAAGCCTTTGGTACTGACAACCGTTATAATACTTGGTTCAAACCTACCCATGACGGTGCTTACGGTTTTCGGGTAAAAGGCACGATTAATGGTCAACTGATTAATGAAAAATTTGTCTGTGGTGGTGGGACAAAAGATTTTCGGGACGGAAGACCTCGCTCTTTCCGGTGCGTGGTTGACCCTCAGACATTTCCTGGAAATCGAAATGGTAACAATAACATAGACAATGCAGGATACAGAGATAATGATCGACATGATCGCAATTATTGATATGTTGATAGTCTCTCGCTTTTTCTAATTCGTGATTAGTGATTATAAAGTGTTTGAAAATTTGTTTTATTGCTGAGTTGCGTGGGTTACGGCGCAGATAATTTCTGCCTCCAAAATAGCTATAGCGCTGGTTGACGTGCAATAGGTAACTCCGGAGCTTGCTACTCTTAATGAACATTATTTTTAAATAGCGCGAAGTGTGCTCAAAGGAAGCCAGCGTGGTATTGGGGGAACCCCCAATACCACGCTGTGTCGCTTCGTCCCTTGAATTTGGAAACACCATTACACCCATTGCTAGGCACTGGTTCCGCCGAGGGAGATATGAATTTTATAGTGAATGTATAGTTAATAGATCTGAAATACCCACCTGACGTATCTTCTCTAATTCGATAAGCCGACGATTAGCATCTTGACATTCCTGCCAATAGTATTGCTTACTTTGCCAATCATTACTAAGGTCAATTTTTTGCCATTGCTCTAAACAATAGCGCCGATGTTTTTCCAAAGCTACGATTTCTAGGGAAGCTGCTGCTGCCTGTATTACCATCGGGGCTCGCAAAATATCTTCTGTACAGGTTTCGTCAAGATGAAATAGATGAGCTACTTGAGTCATTTCCCTAGGAAATTGTAAACTCCGGTCTTGTAAACGGGAGATTAGCTGTTCAGGGGTAGTAGTGTGAAACTGTGTGCCTATCCCTTGCAGTTCAATAATTTGTTGCCACAAGAATCGATGGTGGGAGAGACTAAAAAGTAAATCTCCCTGGTCTAGAGTATCAATAATTGTTTGTCGATAGTCAGGACAGTGTAAATAAATCCGTAATAGTAAGGCTTCGGCTCGTTCTAAAAGCGTGCGCTCTTTACCAACCGGTAGGTTTGATTCTTGATTACCCTGTTGTTTCGGTTTCTTTAACCGAGGTGAGGATTTCTTAAAGGCAGCTCTCAGGGGTTTTTGGAGTTGAGTTTGTAAATTTTCTATGTAGAGAGATACTAGTTTCCCTTGTCCTTGACTGAGAATTTGAGCACAGTGGTTAATATAATAAGTGAGCTGATTAATGTCGTCCAGTTGCTTGAGTAACTTAACCATAGCTTGCCCAACTTGCTGAAATTGATCGGCTTGTTGGAGGTCTTTGCCAATCAGGAGTTGATTAATCTGCCAATCCAGCCACAAGGGAGCATTGAGCAACAGTTGTCGGTATTTTTCCGTAGCGTCAGGAGCAGATTTTAGGAATTCATCAGCATCTTTGCCATCCGGTAGGTTGAGTACCCGTAGCTGGACAAGTCCTTGGTAAGCTAAGTTAGCAATTTCTCCAATAGCTCTTTGGGCAGCAGTGGTACCAGCAGCATCCGCATCAAAGTTGAGCACAATTTGCTTAGATTCAGTATAGCGCGATAGTTGCCGGACTTGATCTAAACTAAAAGCAGTACCAAGGGAGGCGACTATATTAGTAATTCCTGCAGCATGGAGTGCGATCGCATCAAAATATCCTTCCACCACTACAGCTTGGTCTTGCTTGGTAATGGAATTACGAGCTTTATCTAGGGCAAAGAGGGTTTTACTTTTATCAAACAGGGGAGTTTCTGGAGAGTTGAGGTATTTCGGTTGCTCATCCCCGAGACTTCTAGCACCAAAGCCAATCACTCGACCTTGGGTGTCGTGGATGGGAATCATAATGCGATCGCGAAAGCCATCATAATACCCACCATTGTCCCTAGGCTTAATCAATCCCGCTTGCTCAACGAGCTTAACGGGCTTCCGTTTGTGTTCCACCAGATAACGGTAGATGGTTTGCCAACTAGCTGGAGCATACCCTAGCTCGAAGGTAATGATAGTTTCCTCACTCAGACCCCTTTTACCGCGCAAGTACTCTAGGGCCTGCTGTCCTTGGGGTTGTCTGAGGGCATGTTGATAGAAAGCTGTGGCTAAGGCCAGAATCTCGTAGAGTTGCTCTTGTAGAGAAAGTTGCCGTTGTAATTGCTCCCGCTGTTCCGGTTGGAGGGTTTGGACTGGCACCTGGTAGCGCTGTGCCAAATCCAGCACCACATCTGAGAAAGAGTGCTTGCCAATCTCCATCAGGAATTTAATCGCATTCCCTCCAGCTTGGCAGCCGAAGCAGTAATACAGTTGTTTAGAGGGACTGACAGTGAAACTGGGAGTTTTTTCCTCATGGAAAGGGCACAGACCCACATGGTCTCTGCCACGCTTGCGCAATACCACATGCTCCGAGATCACATCCACAATGTCAGACCGTTCCTTAACTGCTTCAATAGTGTTTGGGTGTAGCCGTGGAATGTTCATTGCTCGATTAGTGGTTACAATCAACAGGGTGTTTTTAATAGAATTCGCGAAATTCCCCCGAGTAGCTTGAAGCAGGGGGGATGCATAGGGAAAGGGTTTTGTGATCAAATAATGAAGAATGTAATTCTAAATTCGCGCATTCTAAATTCGCGCATTCTATTAAGACCCTTACCAGATTTTCGAGAGCTTTAGCACAAAACCAGGCAAAACTGCCTCACCGCTAACAGTAGCAGGATTGTCTAATCGTTCAGTTTCCACCCCAGGACGATAAACATAAACCCGTTGATGCTTGCGGTCTATCAGCCAGCCCAGCTTTGCCCCATTATCCATATACTCGGTCATTTTATTTTGCAAGGTTTCTAGCTTGTCACTAGGAGAGCGTAACTCCACCACAAAATCAGGACAGATGGGAGCAAACCTTTCTTGTTTCTCAGTTGGAATGGTATCCCAACGCTCTAGCTTAATCCACGCAGCATCAGGGGAACGTTCTGCACCATTGGGAAGCTTGAAACCAGTAGAGGAATCAAAGCCAATGCCTGTACCGTCTTCGTCCGTCCAGTTGGCAAGCTGTTGAATTAGTTTAAAATTTCGGTTTCCTGTTACTCCCCCCGTTGGAGACATAATAATGATTTCCCCTGCCGATGTGCGTTCAATGCGTAATTCCCGGTTAATCTGACAAAATTCAAAGAACTGGTCATCATCCATAGCCAGTGCTGGGGGCATCTTCAGCAAAATCGGACTGGTTTCAACAGGTGTGGTGGCTACTGTCATGACTAATTATGTGGCTTCGGGCACTGTGCGGAGTTTTTTTTATTCTAAGGGGAGCGCCGAGAGTGGTTCTAAGGTTTAGTGCCATTTCAGTATGACGGCTGTTGGCAAGACTTGACAGAAGATGCTGTTTCAGGTTTTAGTCAAAAAGTCAAGATCCATGGGATCTGTTTTTAGTCAGTTGATCGGTGAAAGGCTACTAATACTACCCCCAAAGAATTAGGATTAATGACCCGACAGCCACACGATCAATTTGCCAAGCAGTATTTAACGGAGTTGTTAACACCTCACGGTCAGGTGCAAATCAGCCGCGAAGTAACCAGTGAAGTACGCCAAGTGGATATTTGGTTTCTACCAACACCTTCGGTCTCCACACCACCCGAGGTTTTAGGATTGCTCGGTCAGATGGCATCAACTGCCTGTTTATTGGAACCGTTCCGCAATGCCATCGGGATCATGGCGGTGCGTAATTGTCTGCTAAAGTTGTTTGCCCTCTACGGTGAGCTACAGCGCCAGGCACGACGAGAGAAAAATTCTGTCTCAGAATCCGACTTGCCCTGTTTATGGATTCTGTCTCCTTCCTGTTCAACCAAGCTGTTGAATGGTTTTGCCGCCAAACTTGATGATTCCGGTGATTGGGTCAAAGGAGTAAGTCCTGATCAATGATTTTCCCGACATAGTTGACATCTACCGACATCCTGGAGTATAGGGTAAATGTAGTAAACAAGACACGTCCATGGATGAATCAGTCAGCTATGTCCCACCCCGGATCGCTGCCACTAAGCTCTCAGTCAGCACCAAAACCCTTGAAAGATGGCTCTGAGAAGGAAAAATCCAAGGGATTAAAACCCCTGGAGGACTTTGACGATACGACTTGGACTCAGTCGTCTGTATTCCAGCCAAAAAGACAAGAACAGACGAAAGAGCAACAATCCTATATGCAAGAGTTTCAAGTCGCTCTCAAAAAAACGACCTTGAGCAACAAGTACAGTTTCTTAAGTCTCGTTACCCAGACCCAGAAATCATTCGAGACATCGGAAGCGGTCTCAACTAATGAAGAAAAGGTCTTCATGCCTTATTGGACAGAGTTCTCGGCGGTACTTGCAAATATATTGTCGTTGCCCACAAAGATAGGCTTTGTCGCAAAGGATTCGATCTTGTCTCATGGCTGTGCTCTAAATTCCAAACTAAAATATTGGTTCTCGACAAAAAGAACCTCAGCCCAGAGCAAGAAATGGTTGAGGATGTTCTTGCGGTCATCCATGTCTTCAGTTGCAGGCTCTACGGACTTAGAAAGTATAAGCAAAAAATCATTGAAGACAGTGAGTTACCGAGTGTACCCAAGCAAGGAACTTGAGAAAATCTGGAAAAAATGGATTTCTGCTGTTCGTAAAGTTTATAACATATCCATTGAGCAATTAAACAAAAATCAGGGCTACACAAAGGTAGGTAAAAAAGGAGGGAAACATGGTTTTAGGACTTGGCTAAAACAATCTGGACTTATTCCACAGTGGTGTAAAAATCTAAAGGTTTCCAAGATTTTAGATAACGCTTCTATGGAAGCCTATACAGCTTGGAAAGAGACAGCAAAGCAGCCGAAATTTATAGGCAAAAGCAAAAAACGCCAACCAAATCCACAGGCTGGATTAAAAATAGCTAAATTTCGCAGCGTGCGAGATCAAAAACAGACGATCCAATTCGACCCTACAGCTTACAAGGCTGGCCGGTGGATGGTTTCTACGACCAGACATTTACCAAAGCCTAAATTCAAGGGTCAGGACTTCTGCGTACTTACCGATGGTTCTACAGAACTCACCTACAACAAAGGTCGGTGGTTTGCACATTTTCCTGTAGAGTTTAGCATTGAACCTACCGAAACCAAAAAGGTGATAGCTTTAGATCCCGGAGTTAGAACTTTTATAACCGGTTTTGACGGTACTGACTTCTTAGAGTTTGGCAACAATGATTTTCAACGAATAGCTAAACTTTGCTCGCATTTAGACAAATTAAAAAGTGAACACGATCAGTCGAAAGGACATATATATAAACATCGCCGACACCAGCTAAAAGTAGCGATGGAAAGGCTCAGAACTAAGATCAGAAGCCTAAGGACTGAATTGCATAAACAAGTAGCCTCCTATTTAGCGAAAAACTACGACGTGATTGTCTTGCCAACTTTTGAGACATCACAGATGGTCGTCAGGAAGAAACGAAAACTAAAAAGCAAGACAGCCAGAGCTATGATGACTTGGGCTTTCTATCAGTTCTCTCAAATTTTAGAACACTTGTGTAATCGTTATGGTTCCAAGTTAGTGAGAATGACAGAGGAATACACCTCTAAAACCTGCACAAAGTGTGGACATGTTCATAGAAAACTTGGTAGTTCTTTGAACTTCAGATGTCCACATTGCAAATATGAAATTCCTAGAGATTTCAATGGAGCCGTTGGGATTTTCCTGTTCGCGTAGCGTCGGCTTTGCCGAAAGGCGATGTGGGAGTGCGGCTCGTTCCTAGGAGGAACCTCCTGAAACAGGAGAGGTATGACTAGGGGGATTCGCGAGGTCAGACCTCAAAAAATCCTAACTGTCCTTCGGATGATGGTGAAAACCCATCCCTTGAGAAAGCAAGTGACTCCTTATCTTGGCCACACCGAGCAGGCGGCAACCTCGCAGAGTGAAGCTGGCACCAGGGCGGAATTAGAGGTGAAGCAGATTAGCCACACTACCGCGCTTTAGGGAGACGACATGGGTAACAGTAGCAAAAATCCTGAAAAAGTGTCTAATCGCCCTACCACAATCTGAAAAACAATGTGAGAATGCATCCTCTAATCCTCACAGAACAATTCCCACGGTATCTGTAACTTTCGAGGAGAGGATAGGCAAAATGGATTGCCCTAAATCGTCAAAACAATCTGATAGACGGAACGAGTAAAAACGACAGCATAAATAGGTCTGAGGAAATAGTCGAATCCTCGGTAAGTTATGCCAAACCTAATCCCTACTGTCGGGTAAGATGTAGCCGGAAACTGGCTACGGGTATCAAGATAAACAAATCCTAACAGAGTATGGGTAGACACATGTCTAATAGATATAGTGACCTCTGGAAAAGTCAAAAGTGGAAAAAACTCTGCCGGAACCTTTTTCGCCTGCAAAGAAGAGTTTATAAAGCAGTTCAAGCTGGAGACCTGAGGAAAGCTCGGTCACTTCAGAAACTGATATTGAAATCCCGTTCTGCCCAACTTTTGGCCATCCGTCAAGTGACTCAGCTCAACACCGGAAAAAGAACCGCCGGAGTAGACGGGAAATCACACCTAACCTACAAAGAAAGATTTGAGGTACTTAAAAAGCTAGTATCTAGTGCGGAAAACTGGACGCACCTCGGCCTAAGGGAAATCCCCATAGCCAAGAAAAACGGAGGTACAAGAATGCTGAAAGTACCAACAATCCGAGATAGAGCATGGCAATGTCTCGCAAAATTCGCTCTCGAACCTGCCCACGAAGCAACGTTCAGTGCCTATAGTTATGGATTCAGAACAGGTAGGTGTGCCCAAGACGCACAAAAACTACTGTTTTTAAACCTGAATTCAAAACAAAAAGGCATCAAGAAAAGAATAATAGAAGTAGACATAAAGAAGTGTTTTGACCGCATATCCCACAGCTCAATTATGGATAGATTGCTAGCACCTGCGGGTCTGAAAACAGGGATATTCAGATGTCTAAAAGCAGGCATCAATCCGGAATTCCCAGAGCAAGGAACACCCCAAGGAGGTGTAGTCAGCCCACTTCTAGCCAATATCGCACTAGATGGAATAGAGGAAATAAACCCTAGAAACAGATGTATAAGATACGCTGATGATATGGTAGTAATCCTCAAGCCTAAAGATAACGCAGAAAAAATCCTAGAGAAAATTAAAACCTTTCTCGCAGACCGGGGAATGGAAATCAGTGAAGAAAAGACCAAGATAACCAATACGACAGACGGATTTGACTTCCTGGGGTGGAACTTCCGCGTCCAGAAAAACGGAAAATTCCGATGCATTCCCTCAGTGGATAACCATCGGAATATACGAAAGAAGATTAAAACCGTGGTAAACAGCTCGAATTATGGAGCCGAAGAAAAAGCAAAAAGATTAGCGCCAATCGTTCGTGGATGGAGGAATTACCACAAAAGCTGTTATATGAACAGTTCTAGAGATAGTTTATGGTTTATAAATAAAACCGCAAATCGTAAATTCCGAAAGGAAAAGAAAGTGAACCGGTACAGAGCCAATGAACTATGCAAGAAAGGTTTTCCAGCTGTAGGGTATGAACAAAATCAACACGTAAATGTCAGGGGCACAAAGTCCCCATATGATGGGGACATAGTCTACTGGAGCAAAAGAAACTCCAAATTATACGACAACGCTACATCCAGAGCTTTGAAACGACAAAACCATTCCTGTGGACATTGTGGATTGAGATTCGTAAATGATGAACGGATTCATCTCCATCACATAGACGGTAATCATAGCAACCAAAAGGAGAACAACCTTATGGCAGTTCACCAAAGTTGCCACCAACAAATACACTGGAGCCAAAAAAATACTTAGGAGCCGTGTGAGGGGAAACTTTCACGCACGGTTTTGAAGCGGAGGTGCCCTGGGTAATACCAGGCATCGACCGTAATTACCACCTTCCTTGACTCAGTCGGGGATGTAGTACTCAGCTTTTCTGAATCGAACGATGTCTTAGACTTCCGAAATGTTCAGATTTGTCCGGGTTAAAAGTATCAGTCTATTTTTTGCCTGAGTTGTTCAAGACAGCCCTGGTGGCGATTAACCAGCTACCGGTTACGGAAGAAACCCTCTGGTTGAGAGTTTTGGGACGCAATCGCACTCAGAAGCAAGCCATTAAGGAATTGGTGGCACTGCCAGTTGGACACCCTTTACGAGGCAACATCTTAGAAATTCTTGCCAACTGGCGCATCAAAATAGAAGACAGAGAAGATTTAACTGAAGACGACAGGGAGTTAATTATGAATTTATCACCAGCTTATTTACGTTGGCGAGAAGAAACTTTAGAGCAAGGCCGGGAACAAGGCCGGGAACAAGGCCGGGAACAAGGCCGGGAACAAGGCCGGGAACAAGGCCGGGAACAAGGCCGGGAACAAGGCCGGGAACAAGGGAATTTAGAGGGACAGCGCCTGATGGTGGAGAATCTACTGGCAGGACGGTTTGGCACTGTTGATAAAGAATTATCCCGCACCATTGAGCCTTTGATGGAGTTGCCGATCACAGAGCGTACTCAGGTGCTGCTTAACCTGTCCAACTTGTCCCGTCAGGAACTGTTGGACAGGTTTGGAAAGAGTCTATCTGATTGATAGGAAGTGTAAGCATTAAGCGGTCAGGGATCAGCTTCTTGAGGGTTTTCCATAATCACGCTTGGTGCGCTTTCCGTGATGGCGAAGGCGCCCCGCGTGACCTACGGTCAAGGGATTGCTCGCCATCACGGGTCGCACCTCATGTACTCGTCCCAGGGCTAAATGCCTATGTTTGTCTGTCTTGATGCAATAGCGAGTGGCGCATGGGTCTGTGTGCGGAACCTGCGTCCGCACCGCTGTTTGCCCCGTGGAAACCACGGCAGTTGCTCATAGGGGGAACCCCCGCAGGTCGGCACTGCCTCCCCAAGACCGTAATGGTGCGTTTTCCGTGATGGCGAACGCGCCCCGCGTGACCTACGGTCAAGGGATTGCTCGCCATCACGGGTCGCACCTCTGCATCGCTTGATTTAAAAGCTGACTGCTCAGAAGCTGATCCCTGAATTCTTACAGCTAGAGTGTATCTGTATAAGCATTTAAGGGTAACTTGTCAACTGCTATCCCTTCCTGATTCAATTAATTTTTTTAAAAGTCTTGCTAGATAAATAAAAATCTAGTCAATTACCAAATTGATCACAAAATTTTAACAAAATATAAGTATCATTATAAGTGGCTACTTACTTTATTTTTAGATATTTTTTGCTGATTAATATTTATTTATTATTTTTTTAAAAAAATTAAATATACACGACACAATATAATTAATTAACTTAATTAACACAAGCATTGCTCACGAAAAAAAGCCGGAGATGTTATGAATAACGTATATACAGAATATATAAGACTAGATCAAGTCTCTACTATATTTATTAATCAGGGATGGCATTACATTGGTTGAATACTGATTTTTACAGCTGACAGATAGTTAAGAGCTAAAAATTTTTGGGTTTAATACCAATAGGACTTACGCAAATCCCTCAATTTAACGCTACACCTGTAGGGTGGGCAAGGTTTTGCCCACCCTACCCATGGAATTTGTGCGTAAGTCCTGACCAATACAAACCCCTGAAATTACTATAGCAATACTAAATTATTTTAAAAATAAATGGACTTATTAAAAACTAGCTATTTATCCATTATCATCTGCCTTATGCATTCTGCATCCTGCCTTAAAGCAGCCGATTTATTTCACGAATAAGATAGGATTGCTATAGTTAGTTCTAAACAGAAAGGTAGGTATATGACAAATCGAATCATACGTCCCATATACGACATCCAAGGTGAAGGTCATATCTCACCATTTGTTGGTCAGTCTGTCACCACTACAGGTATTGTGACTGGGGTAGCGAGCAACGGCTTCTACCTACAAAACCCTTATGGAGATAATAATGATGCCACCTCAGATGGAATTTTTGTCTTTACCAATTCTGCTCCTAGCCTCAGAATCGGTGACGAGGTGCAAGTGAGTGGTGATGTCCAAGAATTTCGGCTTAGTAACCGTTCCGATGACTTAACCCTGACTCAAATTACTAACCTGACTAATATTAGGGTCTTATCATCGAACAACCCTTTACCTACTGCGGTGGTTATCGGTGAAGACCGTACAGTACCTACAGAAATTATTGATGATGATGGTTTAACTGACTTCAATGAAGCTACTGATAGCATTGACTTCTACGAAAGCCTAGAAGGGATGCGGGTGCAAATCAATAATGCTGTAGCGGTTGCTCCCACTAATAGGTTTGGTGAAATTTGGACGGTTCCAGGTGATGTCAATCCTACTGGTGTTAATAATCGTGGTGGCATTACCATTAGTGACGGTGACTTCAATCCAGAACGAATTCAGATTGATGACACTCTATTGAATGGCACCTCTCCTATAGTTAATGTCGGTGACGAGCTCGGTACTGTAACAGGGGTACTTAGCTACAGTTTCGGTAACTTTGAACTCCAGTCTACTGAACCAATTCGTGCTACATCAGGTAACCTAACGCCAGAGATAACTAATTTAGTCAGTAGTGCAAATCAAGTTACGATTGCTAGCTTCAATGTCGAAAACCTCGACCCCAATAGTCAAGATCGGGATGATGATATTGGTGATGGTAAATTTAATGCGATCGCATTTCAACTGATCAATAATCTCCAATCCCCCGATATCATTGCTCTGCAAGAGGTTCAAGACAATAACGGAACTATAGACGATGGTAATGTGGATGCTAGAAAAACCTACCAAACTCTGATTAATGCCATAGTTGCTACTGGTGGACCTCAGTACTCCTTCTTTGATATCCCCCCTGTGGACGGTCAGGATGGAGGTCAACCTGGTGGTAATATCCGCGTCGGTTACCTCTACAACCCTAACCGAGTTACCATCAACGCTGATTCTGCTCAACGTATTGGTGTTGGTAAGACGGCTTTCGATAATACCCGCAAGTCTTTGTTGACGGAGTTTGAGTTTAACGGTGAAACCATCTCTGTTATTAATAATCACTTCTCTTCCAAGGGTGGTAGTGACCCTCTCTTTGGTGAGAATCAACCACCACACAACGGTCAGGAGGAGAAACGGAATCAACAAGCTCAAATCGTTAACGATTTTGTCGATACCATTCTGACTAATGACCCTGATGCCAATGTGGTAGTGCTCGGAGACTTCAATACGTTTGATTTTGAAAAACCACTGGAAACTCTTAAGGGAGCTCACAATTCAGTGCTGACCAATCTGACGGAAACGTTACCAGAGGATGAGCGTTACACATTTATTTTTGAAGGGAACTCTCAGGCACTTGACCACATTTTAGTCAGTGATAACCTAGTTAATGCTCGTGCTGAGTATGACATTGTCCACGTCAACAGTGAGTTTGCTGACCAAGCTAGCGACCATGACCCAATTTTGGCTCGCTTTACCTTACCTGAGCCAACTATTATCAATGGCACCGCAGGTAGTGAGAAGCTGACTGGTACTGATAAAAATGACATTATCACTGGTTTCCAAGGTCGAGATCTGCTCACTGGTGGTGGTGGTAATGATCAGTTTGTCTACACTTCACAGCGAGATGCTGGTGATCTGATCACCGACTTTGAAATGGGAAGTGAAAAAATTGTTCTTACTGAGTTATTTAATAATAACGGAATTACAGTTGCTAATTATGCAGATGCGATTAATCGGGGCTTTCTGAGTTTTGCTTCACAGGAGAATTATGCTGTTGTTTTGTTTGACAAAGATGGCTCTGGTGACAGCAATTATCAAGGGGTGTTCAGGAAATTAGAACAGGAATTTCCGTTTCCTTCTTTAAATACTAATTCAGATGGAAGTCAGATATTTCTGGTTCTCGAAAATGTTGATGTTGTTGAGCTACATGATGCTAGTAATTTTGTGTTCTAATCTAGAATTATGTTTGATTTTAAAGGTTGAAGGTTGTGAGGTTGGAGGTTAGCAAGTTGAAGGTTATTTGGTTGAAGGTTGAAGGTTAGCAGGTTGAAGGTTATTTGGTTGAATAATCTTTATCCTGTTCCAAATAATATTTAAGGTTTTTGAGCTGATTTTCGGTGCTTATCAAGGGCTACAATGACTTTGCCTAATGTTAGAGTTGGTAGCCTACTAATAACACCTCTTGCAAAAGTCTAAAACTATTGCTAGCTTGCCTACTCCCTGCTCCCTACTCCCTACTCCCTAAAACCTAAAACCTATCATTTGCGCCAAGACAAACGAACAGGCATTTCCGACCGTGGCATCAATTCTGGGATCTCATGGGTAGCTTTAAACCTTGCCATGCGCTTACCATACCAGTTAGCTCCTGGAAAAGCCGTTAAACCATGAGCAAAAACACTAATCAATACAGTTACTACCATAGTGCTAAACATCACTTCACTACCCTGAATTCCATCCCCCTCTAAAATTAGTAAACCATACAATATTGAAGCCACTCCCCTCGGTCCAAACCAGCCCAGAAATAAGATAGTATACCAACGCAACTTCATACCAATCACGCTAATAGCAACCCCTACCATCCGAGCAATGGTCAGAGTAGCAACGGCGTATAATACCATCTGCCAATTGACGCTATCGAGAGCAGGAAACACCATCATTGAGCCATAAATCATAAAAATCAGCAGCACCAGCAACTGTCCCTCTGCTTCTCCAAACTCATACAAACAATCACAAATTGATGGAGCTGTATTCCCTAGGGTTAAGCCAGCACAAAACGCCGCAATAAAACCATTTCCCCCCACTAATTCTGCAATCGCATAAGCACATAAAGACAGTCCTAATACCGATAAATCTTCAAAACTATGAGTAATCCACTTGTAGCGAACACTCTGTGACACCAAGTAACCGCCAATATAGCCAACTGCTACCCCAACGATTGGCCCGAGAATAACTTGCATTGCAGCAAAGCGAAACCAAAAGCTTGCTGTTCCCGTCCCTTCCATTGTTCCAGCTAAGGAAAGGAAAATTAATAGAATCGGTAAACAAATACCATCATTCAAACCACTTTCAACATTGAGGGATTGACGAATACAAATCGGAACACGAGGACTGCTGACCACCGCTTGTCCTAAAGCCGCATCAGTGGGAGCCAGAATTGTTGCCAAGGCTGCTGCTTCCCAGAATTCTAACCTACCTCCAAGCAACAGTACTGCCAAAATTGTTCCTAGGATAATTGTCAGTGGTAGACCAATACCTAACAGACGTACCGGTAAATTGTACTCGTGACGCAACAGTTTAAGATTAATCCGAGAAGCATCAGTGAACAAAACCAGAATCAAGGTAAATTCAGCAATTATCCCAACAAGCTCATGCTCTACCTCCAGATTCAATAAACCCAACAATTGCGGACTCAATAAAAGTCCAAAGGTAACAAAAGCCATCGGTGGAGTAATCACACTTTTCTCAATGCGCCCAGAAATTAAACCAAAGCCGAGAATAAATAGGGCAATAATCGCAAATAGTTCAGTGTTCATGAAATTTATCTAAGTCCTGAGTGCGTCAGTGTTATAGCAAAGGGAACAGGGAGCAGGGACTAGGGAGTAGGGAGCAGGGAGTAGGGAGCAGGGACTAGGTAACTTCGTATCAAAAATTCTCACAATTCATTTAGGATTGTTATACAAAAGTCTACTTTTACCACCCAAGCCAATCAGCCAGATCACAACAAACAACCAGTGAATGACTACAGCTGTCCAGATGGAGCCACTTTGAAGATAAGCAATAGTACAAATAATTCCCAAAAGCGTAGCTAGGAAGAGAAACATAGGTTGAAAAAATGTTTCCCTTGCCGCCGGATAGAAGGTGATAGCATTCAGCGGATGATAGATAACAAAAATGACTAAACTTACTGTAGACCAAGCGTATATTGAAATTAAGGAAGGGTTTTCTGAGGGATGAGGTAATAATAAAACCCGGAAAAATATCTCTTCAAGTATTGCTGGTGTAAACAGAGCAGTTATCATAATCTTTACCACTATAGGCCAAGAGGTTTTGACCTTAACAGCACTTACATCACTTTCTATGAGTAAGGGAGATAATGGGGCATCATGATCAGTTTCCTTTGAGAAGGGGGATAATGGGGTTTCCTCAATAGTAAGTAAGTTCTGATCCAGTTGCAGAAAGCCGTTCCGTAAACCAATCGGTAAAGCAATTAAACCATAGATCACGATTAAGATAACTACAATAACCCAAGCTTTCCCATCAGGAAACGTTAACATCCCAGCCATCAAGCGCTCGGTAACTCTTTCAGCAAATTTGGCTAACATCTCCATAGTGACATCTCCATAGTGACATCTCTATAACGTAAGCATTCAGCCGTCAGCCATCAGTAGTCAGTAGTCAGTGTTTAGTAGTCAGTTGTGAGCGGTCAAGCCTTGGCCTTTGGCACCTCAAGTACCATGCACGTAGCCCATTAGCTGATACGCGACACGCTGATAGCTGATAGCTTACTCTATAACTAGTAACATAAGCATGTTAATACTTCTAAAGATTTACCAAACCATGACGCGATCGCATAAATTTAATCACTCCAGGTTCAGACCCTCCAGTAATCTTAATAAATCCATTTTTTTCCAAAACTCGGATAGATGGAATCAATTCCGGTAATGTCTCTGCTATCACTCCCTCAATTGTGACATGGGAAAACGCCCAACTATTCAGTGCATTAACTGCTTCCGTAGCGTATCCAAACCTTTGAAACTCTGGTAACACAGAATAGCCGATTTATACCATACCATCCGGGGTAGCTTGTCCCTTAAAACCACCAATACCGATTAATACTCGTTCATTTTTCCTCTTGTCTAGAAGAACAAAATACCAGCACCACCAACCAATCTGATCCGAGCCCTCCCTTAACCGTTGTGCAGTAAATTCCATAGTGCCAGCATGATGGCCTTCTGGGGGCCAAGCTTTTGGAATGTGAGCATCAATTAAAGCAGTAAACCGTGAGGGAGTCATTTCTGATTGCACCAGTTCTGGTGTACCGGCAATAAGTTCCAATCGATCGGTGGTGATGCTGATGTAAGTCAAGGTTTAAAATTCCCCATATCCAATGTTTAAAAAAGTTTAATTTAATGGTTTAATCAACGTTTAAATTTTGCTTTTATTAACATCATTTTTTTATTTTTAACCATAATTCATACTTAAGCTATCAGCTATAAGCTATCAGCTGATGGGCTATGGGTAAGCTACAATGACAGCTTTTCAATAAAACAGGTAACCTTCATTTAATCTGATTTAAGTCTGCACCTCAAGTAGCTTCAGCTAAAGGCTGACGGCTGAATGCTGACGGCTGAATGCTTACATTCATACTCCCTTAAATCCGACTTCCATTTCTTTAGTCGATTCTCTCACAATTAGAGTATCAGTTTTAGGAAGCTTGCGAGAAATACCAATTTGATTCAGGACAATGCCGCAAATAATTACAGCACCCCCAATATATTGAGCTATTGTTGGTACTTCTGAGAGAATCAAGTAAGCTGCTAAAATCCCCGCTACTGGACTAAAGGAACTTGCCAGAGAAACATCGGATGCGCTAGTAGTCTTCAAACCCTTAAACCAACAGAGTTGACCCCCTACTACAATCACAGACCCATAGAGGAGCATCCATTGCCAGACAAAGGGTGAGAAAACATTCATAAAGTGACCTAGTCCAAATAACTTAATCACCACAATAAAGAAAATGACTGTACCTGTAGCAGTTCTGAACACCGTAAAGATTCCCAGAGGAATTTGGCGCAGCTTGACTTTACTAATAATCGTAGAAATTGCTAATGCGATCGCACCTGCTGCTGCCATCAATTCACCGACACCAATCCTAAAGCCTCCCGCCATACTAATCATGTTTTCCTGGGGAGGCTGAAGCACAATAGTCAGGATTACACCAATAAATGAAATAATCGCACCACCTACTACCCAACGATTTACCCGTTCTTTGAGAAGTAAAACTGACAAAGCCAAAGCAAGAGGAGGCTCAATGCGTCCAATCAGCACTACATTATTAACAGCAGTGCGCTCAAGAGCGATAAATATCAGAGATGGTGCCAGTGCTCCTGACAAAACTGCAACACCCAGTAACCCTAACCAATCTGTTCCAGAGAGTTGTCTTATGGACCGAAAATTCCACTGTCGTCCATAAATAGCAATCAACGCTAGCAACGCGCAGAGATTGCCAACAAACAAAACATTACAGAACGAAATAGGATTTCTACCATCAATTAAATTATCTGCACCCAGGTCAGTGAGCTTACGAATAACCGAATTTGCTGCTGCAAAAATTAGGATAGCGATCAATAAGTAACCACGCCCTGGAATCCGATTCAACCAATCTGTTGTTTTAGCAATGAAACTTGACATAGACGTTGACAATAGCAAAGTTTAAATGACAGGGTAAGCGCAAGAATCAATAAGCCTAGGCTTATTGATAAAAAAACCGCGCCATTCTCAACAAATTAATTCTATTGCGAGTACATTTCTACGAGATTATAGGGGTTTCGAGCCACGATCAACCGATATCCATTCAATCCACATTATGGGCAATTTTTTCTTGCGCTTACCCTGGTTTCAATGAATTATATCGTGTCCAGATGTACCATCGATTCAAAATGAGACACAGTTTATCTCATCAAGACGCATAACTGAGTCTTGTTGGAATTGTGACTTATAGGCGGCACGGATATCTTCAATAGCTTGCTCTGCCTTTGCAGAGCGCTTATAAAGGATCATCACCATACGGGACTCCTCCTGTATTGTCTTGTCTGTTTTAGCATCTCGCCATTGTCCTGATATTTTGTCAATGCTTAGCCCATCTGGAAATCGAGGGCTTATTACATTATCAAGGAACTTTTGCCATACTAGAGGTTCCACTTTTCCGCCACCAGGGATGTTTAAACCAAAATAGAGTTCAACCTTAGACATGGTTTGGCCTTCTACTGGACAAGATGATGATGCGAGATTGCTTTGAGGGAAAGTCAACAAAAATAATATAAAAATTACTACCACACAAATGAAGTTACTTAATGTTTTCATAGTTAGACAATTAGCTCTTATATCACTATAGCACCATAGCATAATTTAACGTTTATTTATGCCCACCTACTTAATTGAGCCAGAGTTAGGTAATAACTATACCGGTAGGATGGGTTAATAAAGCACCCTAGCACTGACGTTTTAAATAAAAGTATTGTCCCTGAGGGGGTGACATGAGCCCCAAAAAGCTTACTTTATAAGGCTTTGATGCCAATGGGCTCATGGAAGATACAGTCCCAAATTGACCTTATGAATGATTTTCTGGAAGCTCAAACCCTTATAAATACGTCCAAATTCAGCCCAAAACAGAATGTATCTTTTTGTAAATTATGGGTTGAAATGATTACTCAGTAAGGATTTCAGCTTGCATGTCACCCCCCCAGGTATTGTCCACAAATCATTTAGAGTCACTACAATCAGCATATTCTTGGATCAGTTTGGCAATTAATCCAGTCCAACCAGTTTGGTGGCTTGCTCCAATTCCTAAGCCACTATCTCCATGGAAATATTCATAGAACAGAATTAAATTGTGCCAATTCGGATCAGTTTTAAATTCATGAATTTCGCCATAAATAGGACGATGACTGGATTGATTTTTCTGGAAAATCCGAATCAGACGCCGGGATAGTTCTACAGAAACTTCCCCAAGGGTCATCAGATTACCTGAGCCTGTAGGGCATTCCACTTTAAAGGTATCTCCTAAATAGTAATGGAAAGTTTGCAAGGATTCAATTAAGAGATAATTAAGGGGCATCCAAATCGGACCACGCCAGTTAGAATTTCCCCCAAATAACCCATTACTAGATTCAGCGGGTTCGTAGTCTACACGATGTTCATGATCATTGACATAGAATCGATAAGGATTATCCTTATGAAACTTAGAAATGGCTCGGATACCATAGTCACTTAAAAACTCATTTTCATCCAACAACTTGCTCAGAAGACGGCGGAATTTATCACTTTTTACCACTTTTCCAAGAGTCATATAACATAGAGCAAGCATCCGCTTTGCGCCTACTCCCTTAGTTTCCATACAGGCAACATTGCGTTTGAGATCAGGGCGATGTTGAATAAACCACTCCAATCGTTTTTTAAAACCCGGAAGTTTATTGAGCGTCTCTGGTTCTATAGTAGTGACGGCAAACAGAGGAATTAACCCTACCATGGAGCGTACTTTCAGGCGCAACTGTTCCTGATTAGGTAAGTGGAGCACATCATAGAAAAAGCCATCCTCTTCATCCCACAATTGCGTCTCATCTTCCCCAATATTATTCATAGCAGCGGCAATATAGAGGAAGTGTTCAAAAAACTTAGTAGCCATGTCTTCATAGACAGGGTTTTCTAAAGCTAATTCTAGGGCAATAGTGAGCATATTCAGACAGTACATTCCCATCCAGCTGGTGCCATCGGATTGCTCAATATATCCTCCGCTTGGAAGGTCTGAACTGCGGTCAAATACTCCAATATTATCTAAGCCTAAAAACCCTCCTTCAAATACATTGTTGCCGTCGAAATCTTTGCGGTTAACCCACCAGGTAAAGTTAAGCAGAAGCTTTTGAAAGACCCGTTCTAAAAACTGGCGATCGCCTGTTCCATGCAACTGTTTTTCGAGCTGATAAACTTGCCAGGTTGCCCACCCATGCACGGGAGGATTGACATCTGAAAAGTTCCATTCATAGGCGGGAATTTGCCCATTGGGATGCATATACCACTCCCGCGTCATTAAGTCAAGTTGATTCTTAGCAAAATCTGGATCAATCATTGCTAAGGGGATGCAGTGGAATGCCAAATCCCATGCCGCAAACCAGGGATATTCCCATTTATCGGGCATCGAAATAATATCTGCATTGTTGAGATGATTCCATTGCTGATTCCTGACTTTTAGGCGTTCTGGTGGAGGTGGCGGTTGATTGGGGTCACCCTTGAGCCAGGTTTCTACGTCGTAGTAGTAATACTGTTTACTCCACAACAGTCCTGCGAAGGCTTGACGCTGAATATTACGCTGATCGTCATTGAGTCCGGGTGGTGCGATCGCATGGTAAAACTGATCCGCTTCTGAGCGACGGGTGGCAAGAATCCGTGAAAACTCACTGCCAAAGGGTTGGGGGATATTGGGAGCATCACTCAGCCACAGCTTAATCACCTGAGTCTCCCCAGCACCAATAGTAAATCGGTAATGGGGAGCCACTTTTGTGCCGACTCTGCTAGGATTGACGGCATTCTTGTCACCCTGAACCACATAGTTGTTAATGCCATCTTTAACATAGGCAGACCGATTCTCTACCCCAAACAAGCGCTGATAATTGGTTTCGTTATCAGTAAATAATAATTCTGGTGAACCCTCACAGTAAAACCAGCGTTGTCCTAATGTGGGATGGGAGGCTTCCAGGACACTGAATTGGTGATCAGATTTAGCAACCTTGATTAGGGGTTTGGCAGAATTAGGATTCCAAGACCAAGTATTGCGGAACCAGAGAGTAGGTAGGATATGGAGGGTTTGAGGATCTGGTCCTCGATTAATGGCAGTAATTTGGATTAAAATTTGCTCCGCCGAGGCTTTGGCATACTCTAGGAATACATCATAGTAACGATTTTCCTGGAATACCCCTGTATCCAGCAGTTCAAACTCTGGTGCTTGCGGTCCCCGACGTTGGTTTTCCTGCACTAGCCAAGCATAGGGAAACTCAGCTTGGGGATATTTGTACAATCCCTTCATGTAGGAGTGGGTAGGAGTACTATCTAGATAGAAATAATACTCTTTAACATCTTCCCCGTGATTACCTTCAGGGCCGGTTAAACCATAAATCCGTTCTTTAAGGATCGGGTCTTTACCATTCCATAGCGCTAGGGCAAAACACAAATACTGTTGATCATCACAAATACCTAAAATACCATCTTCACCCCAACGGTAAGTACGCGATCGCGCCTGGTCATGGGTAAAATAATCCCACGCTTGTCCATCGGGGCTATAGTCTTCCCGTACTGTTCCCCACTGTCGCTCACTTAGGTAAGGACCCCAGCGTTTCCAGTGGATAATGTGATTTCGAGCTTCTTCGAGTCTTTGATATTCTTCAGTCATAACTCAGGCCAGCTGCATCGCTTTTAAAATTGTTAGCTTAGTTGTTATTTGGTTGTTCGCGTAGCGTGGCCAAAGGCCAAGGTTAGTTAGTTGAAGGTTGAAGGTTAGTTAGTTGAAGGTTGAAGGTTAGTTAGTTGAAGGTTGAAGGTTAGTTGGTTGAAGGTTGAAGGTTAGTTGGTTTAAGGTTGAAGGTTAGTTGGTTTAAGGTTGAAGGTTAGTTAGTTGAAGGTTGAAGGTTAGTTAGTTGAAGGTTTAAGGTTAGTTAGTTTAAGGTTTAAGGTTAGTTGGTTGAATGTTGAAGGTCTGAATGCAATCAAGTATAGTTTGATCAGTTACTAATTAGCCATTACCAATTAATAATTATTAATTATTAATTTGCCCTTACCAATCATTAATTATCAATTATCAATTATCAATTATCAATTACCAATTATCAATTACCAATTATCAATTATTACTAGGTACACTCAAATTTCTTATCCCGACTCCCGACTCCCGACTCCCGACTCCCGACTCCCGACTCCCGACTCCCGACTCCCGACTCCCGACTCCTGACTCCCGACTCCCGACTCCCGACTCCCGACCCAAATGTAAAAAACCTACCCCTGTGAGGTGTCGCCGTGTCCCCGTGTAGCGCGTTAACTATGGGTAATTATTCCAATTTGAAATCAGCAGCCAAGCACGAAGCACTTCTGCTACACTCCAAGCTTGGGCAAAACACCCTCGTGGGGTCATGGGGGCATCCCCGTCAAAAATTTCACTAATCGTTCCTACACAAGCAGCTTGGAGGTGATTGGCTATGGGGTCAAGAAAAGTAAGGGCTGTGGTAGGATCGTTGTATACACGTAAATGAGCTTGGACAAAATGCCCGATTAACCAAGCCCAAGTGGTGCCTTGGTGATAAACGCTGTCTCGCTCAACAGGATTGCCACCGTAGTGTCCACTGTATTGGGGATGATCTTGAGAAAGCGATCGCAATCCATAGGAAGTCAGCAAAGTTCGAGCAATCGTATCCACCACACTGCGCTGTTGCTCCCTATCCAGTAGGGGCGCAAGCCTTTCGCCATCTATCCAAGTCAGCTGGACTCCCGCTTCCCCTGCATAAATTAAACCATCGTTCTCTAAGTGAATGCTGTAGCGAGTTCCCCGACGATGCCAGTCAATTACCTCTTCTAGAATTGGAAACAATTCCGCTATCAACGCCTGATCTTGCCTTGCTTCGTAATAGGCACGGATTGCCTCGAAATACCAGAGTGTAGCATCCACGGTGTTGTATTCTGGTTTCGTTCCTACATCTGGAAAGAGATTGGGTAACATCCCTTGATCAATATAACGGGCAAAGGTGCGGAGAATAGTGCGAGCAACTTCAGGACGACCGGTCGATAGAGTCAATCCTGGCAAACTGATCATGGTATCACGCCCCCAATCCCCAAACCAAGGATACACTGCCATAATCGTTTTATCATCAGGTGCATCTACTAAGGGGCGGTTGACTATAAATTGGTCAGCCGCCCATACTAATTGCTGGATCCAACTGGGGGTAGTTTTGAGCTCATGGGCAGCATCCCAACCCTTGATTAACTGCTGCTCGTAAAATTTCTCGTCCCAAGTCATTAGTCATTAGTCATTGGTACTTGGTACTTGGTAATTTTGGCAATTGTTAATTTAAAATTGGTACTTACAAAGTACCAATTTTAAGTTATTTTAAGTTATTTTAAATAAATTTAAATAAATTTAAATTTATTTGTTCATAGCAACAATTTCCGCAATATCCATAGAGCAAATCATCACAGCAGTGTCTTCAAAACTAACTAACTTAAGATGATCCGGATTATCTATCAACTGTTGTGCTGCTAAAAAGCCAGCAATTGTCCAGGTTTGAACTTTCCTAGCTTTTTTGCCAATCAGGCGACCATTTTTACCATCATAGTACTCTGGCCAGTTATCCTTAAGCAGGCATTGGGCAGCAATGGTTAAGGCTTTACGAGCCAGTTCAGATTTGCCAGTTTTTTGTGCTGCTGCTGCTAATTCCCACAACAAGAACGGCCAATTCCCCGCATTATGGTAAGACCAAGGAGTATTTTTGGGATCACAACCTGTGATAATTTGCCAATCGCGACCTTCCAAAGCCGGAAAACAAACTTTCATGGGCATTTCTCCCACTAAATCCTCCCAGCGTTGCTCGATCAAGTCCATAATGGCTTGGGATTGTTCTTCAGTAGCTAGGGAAGTAATAATTGCCATTAAATTACCTTGGGCAAAAAAGCGAAAATCCATCCGTCCTGGTCCAAGGTTACCCACAAAATATCCCCCTGAATCTGGCAACCATTGCATTAGCCAATCAGGAATAGTGTCAGCATAGACATTAAACTTATTGATTGCCGCTTCACCGAACTCTTCCACATCGTAGCGATAGATTTCCTTGAGGCGGTCTAAATTCAACCAATAGTAATTCCGAATATGATAAGTCAGATGACCCAAGCGCTCCTTGACCACAGGAACATAATCATCTTCTGGCAACAACAACTCACTAGCCGCCTGCAACGCAGTGTAGAATAGGGCTTGAATATCCAACGGATATCCATCCACTCCCATCCGTCGGTCAATCATGAAGGCACCATCCGGCACCAACATGGTGGGAAACAAATCAAATCGCTTAGTCAGACACAGATCTAGAACTAATTTGATTCCCCGTTGGAACCGTGTCTGGTGGGCAAGGGCTTGATCACCAGTTGCCTTGACATAAGCCCTTAAAATCAGCAACCACCATAAGCCAGAATCTACTGGAGCAACTCGTGCGATCGCATGTTCCCCAAAATCCGCCCCTAAATGCTCTTGTTCCTTCTTATGTATCACTTTAAAGCTAGCTGGCATCAATCCAAGACCCGCCTTAAAGCAATCCATATGCTTTTCACGGCTTTGAAGCCCTAGGGTTTCGATCAGGAAATTGCGCACAATTCCTCCCTTGCCCCTCATCAGCAATGCCATAGCCGACACCGCGAAATCCCGCGTAAAGCACTGGTCATAATTCAGGGCTTCCATATCCGGGTCTTTCGACGCTACTGTGCCCACGGGATTACCTTGATAAGAGATAATCGAATCTTCCAGCGCTTGCCAAGCTGCATCGATCAGATTACCTTCGCTTCCCATATAAAACTTCTCCTTTAAGTTGTCCATCTGGTTGATGCTAGCTTAACTCCTTTGAAAAAATCCTGAAGTACTTGGCTCGGATATCGAAAGACAGAGAAATTCGGGAACTTGGGATAAAGGAACTTCGGATCAAGGAACAGGGAATAGGTCAGAAGAATTGACGCAAGCCTTATCATAAAAATACTAATGCTGCAAGGTCTAACCAAACAACCTTGGCCTTTCGGCCACGCTACGGGAACAACCAAACAACCTTCAACCTTCAACCAAACAACCTTCAACCTTCAACCAAACAACATTCAACCTTGGCCTATTGGCCACGCTACGCGAACAACCCTATTTACCGAAAAAATTGGGTAATCGCGCCCCGTCCTTATAGGACGGCTTTATTTTTCAGCTAAAACTTGACAGTTTTCACAGAGCGTGTTATGATTATATTATAAATAAAAAACTAAAAAGCTAGATAAATACTATCTAAAAATAAGTAGGCAACGTAAAAAATATGTATCAGATGCATATTGCGTAATTTGGTCTAACGACTCTTTACGTCTATGAAAAAAATTAGATTAAAAAAGTATCTATCTATCTATATAAAAAAAAAGCGATGCAGTGGCCTCACGGGGGTTTCCCCCACTCGCGCTTTGCATCAAGACAAGGTACGGTGGGGCACACCGAAACCTGGGTCATAGACCCTCTACGCTTGGGGAGAGGAGACCTCTATTTTTCCTGGCTCCGGCCTGGTTGAACAAGTCATCTCGTTGAATCAAGAATCCCCGTCCATAAGCGGGCGGGGAGTGTCAATCTAGTCACTCAGGACCGGCTCCAGCAACATTGCCGTACCTACAGGAAAGGGATAGGAGATATTTTCGGTCAGGGCAGATACTCGATAAAGCATCGCTCCCCCTTCTCGATTTTGTTCTACCCCATCCATCACAATGCGCAGGACATTGCCTGGTTTGACCGGTTTATTCAAGGTCACTGTAAGAGCCATACCACCTTCAGGACTCTTAGAAACTGCTGTGGTTGCCGCCACTCTCTCACCAAACTGATTAGTAACGGTTGCTTTGCGAACACCAGCGAGATTGGTACATTCAATCACAACAGCATTAATTGGAAACGCAGCCACAGCAACCGTAATAAAATGCCTATCCCCTGCAGCTCCAGCAATTCCAGCGCTGGCAACATAGGGAGCATTCGGTACAAAACCCGCTTGAGCCTGAGCCGCTGGTACCAGACTAGGGATGGCTATAGGCAGCACAGATGCAGCGAATGCTAGGGCTGAAACTGCTCCGAAAACTTGTTTTTTCATCACTCAATCGTCTTGGGATACCAGACTTAAACAACGTTGAGTTGATTTTAGAAAAGACCTATGGAAATTGTCTGCCTGAAAAAATCGGGAATTTGACCTAGATTGGAGTGCGCCATCTGCTGGTAATAGTCGTAAAAAATTGCAAAAAATTGCTTCATTGCACGAAAATTTTGGCAATTCTATGTCAAAGTAAAGCTAGTGTTTGGTGTGTTGGCTTTCAACCTAGTCAATGATGGCAGACGAAGCCCTAGCTGTTTTGGACACAATTTTGCCCGATTACTCCTTCAGTAACCTTCAAGAGACCGTCTTCTGTGAAGTTTGGGAAGGGAAGACTTACGCTGAGATTGCCGAAAGCTGCGGCTATGAGCATAGTTACATTAGAGATGTAGGATTCAAACTTTGGCAACGTCTCTCTGTGGCTCTCAAACAAAAAGTTACCAAAAGTAATGTCCGCTCAGTTTTGAGGCGGTACTCCCGAGCTCAGCTATCCTCTCTAGGGATTTATGGCTATCACGACAGGATCAAAAGCAGTTTCGGTAATTCCCTATACCCTGCTCTGGTACCAGAGCTAGATTTTCCCAGTGGTCCGGTACCACTGAACTCCAATTTATACATCGAACGTCCTCCCATTGAAGCGCTTACCTACGCAGAAGTTAGCAAACCAGGTAGCCTGATTCATATTAAAGGCCCCAGACAGAAAGGAAAGACTTCCCTAGTGCGAAGGATTGTGGCTTATGCGAGGAAACAGGGCTTTCGTACTGTTACTTTAAGTTTACACCGAGCTGACTCCCAAGTTTTCACTAACCTGGATAAGTTCTTACGTTGGTTTTGTGCCAACGTCAGTCGGCAATTGGGTTTATCCCTCCAACTGGATCACTATTGGGATTCTGACATTGGCTCTAAGGTCAGTTGTACCACTTACTTTGAAGACTATTTGCTAGAGCAAGTCGATAGGCCAATTGTTATTGCTTTAGATGAAGTGAATCAAATTTTTGAGTATCCAGAACTTTCTAGGGATTTTCTGTCTTTGCTACGCTCTTGGTATGAGGATGCTAGGGAACTGGAAATTTGGCAAAACGTAAGATGGGTGATAGCTCATGCTACAGATGTATATGTGCCACTAAAACTTAATCAATCGCCCTTTAATGTTGGCCTAGCCATTAAACTCCCAGAATTTACCAATGAGCAAGTGCTAGACTTAGCCCAGCGTCATGGTTTGGATTGGGCAAAAGGTGACCAAGCCATGAAACGTCTTGCTCCTTTAGTGACTATGGTAGGTCGTTGTCCCAGTTTAATTCGTCTTGCCCTTTATCATCTCACCAAACAAGATGTTAGCTTAGAACAATTACTAGAGGAAGCACCAACTCAAACTGGAATTTATAGTAACTATTTGCGTTACTATCTAGCCGCTTTGTTACCCCATCATGACCTATTTGCTGCTTTTAAGGAAGTAGTCATGGCCACAGAAAGTGTGGAATTAGAAGCACTAACTGCTTATAAATTGGAAAGCTTGGGTTTGATCAAAATTCGCGGGAATCGAGCCACAGCTAGTTGCGAACTATATCGTCTATTTTTTAAAAATCAATTTCTGAATGGCATAAGAGTTAGTGGTGATTAGTTATTAGTCATGGTAAGCACTCAGCTATCAGCTATCAGCGTGTCGCGTATCAGCCATTAGCCTTGGCCTATGGCCAAGCCCAAGGCTAATGGCCACGCTACGGGAACAGTTAATATGAAATCCGGCTAAATAGTTACTGTTAAGCATTTGCATCCTGCCAAAGCCTGAAAATGGGTTAGTCCCCGGATCAACTCAGGCTGTTTGAGCAGTACGCAACAGCGATTAGGTAAAGCCGACGCTTCGCGAACACATAGAAGTTGCTCTAACTCCTGGATGTTCTCAAAGGTTCGGTTAGCAATCGGCTGATCTCAGGCAATTAGAAGTGATTTGGGTCGCAGATCGGTTATTCGGGCAAGAACTTTGCTCATGCAGTCCAACAAGAAAATCGGGATCATGTGCGAGTGGAAGTGATTGATCGAACATCAAAGGAATTTGAGATTCTACCTGGCGCGATGGATTGTCGAACGGACGTTTGGTTGGCTCAACGGATTTCGGCGTAAGAGTCACGGATTATGAGTTGTACACGACCAAAGCGCGAAGCGATGAAAAATGGCTCGCTTATTCGTTTAATAACTCGCCGATTAGCTTCTTAAGCTTTTATTTACAAATCAGCTCTGAGAAGTGCCATATAATCAGCGTGCAAGCTGAAAAAACACTCAATTAGGAAAATCAAATGAGTAATTACGTAATCGGAGGATGGACTCAATCAACTTCAAATCAACCACCCGACGAGAGCTTTGCTTACACCATGTATGGAATGATCACTAATCTCAATGGTTTAACATCTGGAACTCCTAGTCAGCCAGGTTGGAGTCCAAAAGATACAAATCCTCCCTCAATCCCAGGAAAAGTTCTATGGACTTATGGAGGTGCAGGATGTACTCCAAACGGTATGCCTGACAGTGATCAAAATGTAAACGATATTATATCTGCAACGAATTCTAGTGGGTGGGATGGAGTAGATTTTGATGATGAGTGTCAGATGAACACTGATCTGATCATTGACACTATGGAATCCTTGAAGCCAAAAGAAAGTAGTTACACATTTTTGGCAGGTTGGAACTATAACAACCCAGACCAAAGTGATGAGGGTAAGCAAATAAATCAAAATGTTCAAAAAATTGGCGCTACTGGTCTCTGTGATCGTTTTATTCTGATGTGTTACGGTGACGCCATGTGGTCTATGCCTGATATTCAGAATAATGTTGGACCGGCGATCGAGAGAACTATCGCACATCTAGGAAATAATAGCAATAAAAAGGTTATTTTGGCCCTCACGCCAGCTGGTCTCAATCAGGAAAACTTAAATTATTTTCTTAATCAAGTTCTAAAATATGATCTAGGTGGGTTGTTTATTTGGGAGTTTCCTAATCTGTCACATAGTGATCTAGAGACTATCAAAAATACCTTAGGTATTTCCTGATCAGACCAGTTTCTTTTGACACTCCCCGCCCTAGAAGGACGGGGATTCTTGCTTCTACGAGGTGACTTGTAAAACCCTTGCCGGAGCCAGAAAAAATAGAGGTCGATTCGACCCAAGCGTACTTGGTCTATGACCCAGGTTTCGGTGTGCCGGAGACGAAACCTGATCAGAGAATCGCCTTAATAAAAAAGTTTTAACCAAAGGTGCGCTTTCCTTTCTCCGTAGGAGACGCGGGGCGCGTTTCTCCGTAGGAGACGCGGGGCGCGTTCGGCGAATTAAATTCGCCAAGGTCAAGCGCAGCTTAAGTAACTTATGGGCTAAAATTATTATTGCCCAGTAAGGATTTTACCTTACATCTCACCCCCCCAGGGTCAACAATAAAGATGTATAGTTCATCTTTTTTGTTGCATCAAATCTACTTAGAACGCGAGATTCTCATGCCAAACTTGAAACGACAAATGATATCGCTGTGTAGTGTTTTCATTTGTACAGTTTTGATAGCACTGTTCATTTCTTTCGGGCCTGTCTCTGCACCAGCAATGGCTCAAGAAACGACACTAAGCTCCAATGAACAGGTTGCCCTTCCCCAATTAATAGGGCAAGGGCCGGGCCTACAGCTACCGTCGTGTGATGGTCAACAGTGTCTAGCTCCAAATATGGCCTATAAAGTCGATCGGACACCCAAAAATATAAATAAAAACTATCTTGAATCGGGGTGTTATGGGCAGGTTGCTAACGTCAAATTTCACTTTGAGGGTTCTCAATTCGAAGACAGTGTGTTTGAAGAAATTTATCCTATCCAAGATGGTTGGGACTTGTTCTTCAATACTCCCAGCGAGTTCACTAAGGGTTATTTCCAAGACATGAGCGGCTGCGGTTTAATTCCCAGGAAAAGTAGACTGGAATTATTATCTGGCTTCAAGGCACAAGACGAAGTCTCAGACGATCCGAAGGAAAATATCGCGCATTTCGTGGTTGCAAAAGACTATTATTACCTTAGTCCTGATTCTCATGAATATAAATATCTGGGTAGTCTAACGGCCATTAGCGGGCAAAATTTTCCTGCTCTGGGAGGAGCGGCTGTCGGCCAACTCATTATTGCACCGGGTGGAATTCGCGCTCCCCACTGGCACCTCAATTCTGCGGAGGCCGGTTATTGTTATGAGGGCATAGGGCAAGTGGGAACCATTGTCCCAGGCAAGAGTATACCAACTGGAGAAAACGGAACGTTTTTTGAATCAAAGAGAATTGAAGAAGCTTTTGTTAGGCCGGGGGAACTCTTCCTCTTTCCTGAGGGAAGTCAACATTACCTGCGCAATGTTGGGGCAGAGGGTAATTTCTCCTGTGTCCTTTTCTTCTCGGAAGACCCATCTCTGAACCCAGATCAACTCCTCACAATTACATTATCTAATATTGTCGGGAATACACCTGCAGAAGTCTTAGGACCTATCCTTGTCACAGATAAACCTAATAACCCAAGTACGAAAACCTATAGTGCTGCAACGGTTTCACAAGCACCACCTCAAGTGTATTCATTCAAGGGTCAAGGTCCTGATGTTGTCCCGGTTATTGAGGCATGTAAGGGAGAAGAGCCTAATCCTGAGAATCCAGGTTGCCCGTCTGCTACTATACGTGCAATGGGCAAGACTTTAAACCGTTCTAAGTACTCTTTCCTAGAACCATAGGTTTCAGACAGCAAAGCTCTAGTTTTTTCCTTCCTTCTAAGAGTCTTGCTGGTTGAGAAGGAGGCTTTGCCCCAGGTGGTTTGTCCCTGGGGCAATTTCATTAAAAACAACAACAGCTCTTAATCGCTCTGACAAAGCGGCTCATGGAGAAATGCGAGAGGAAGTCAAGCCACTAAGCTACAAGGACTTACCAGAGTTGTAGTCCATTTTTTTAGACTACCTTTATATATAAGCTCCAAAACCTGATCAACTACATGGAATTAGGCGCAGGTCGTGGAGTTATACAACTTTGTTTCTACTACAAAGCCCACCCTAGCCATCAATCTATAAATACCTATAACTAGTGGAGGTAAGCGGACTCGAACCGCTGACATCCTGCTTGCAAAGCAGGCGCTCTACCAACTGAGCTATACCCCCAGCTAATGACAACTTAAGCTAAATCAAGCTTAGTTCATCAACTGCACTTTTGTTATTATACATCATCCAAGTGGAAAGTCAACCAAGATAGCCAAAAAATTTTCGTATAGCAGGATGGATCTTGGGTGATTATCAGGAAAGCTAATGACTGAAACCCTTATATAATCTTTATTTTAGGGAATGCGATCGCGTGGGAATGATTTGAGGCACCCACTCAGAACATTCGCAGGATTTACACCTGTGGGATGGGGTGATCAGGTCATAGCTTAATCGGGGAATGGGCTATGACCAGTGACCGCAATAGTACACCGCAACAGTACTCTGACCATAGCAGGTTAGTGCGGGGTCTTACCATACGCCAATATAGTAAATAGTGAGGCACTTTCCGACTCAGGAATCAAAACTCAGCACTATTTTCACCCCTTAACCGGATCATGACCCAGGTAGTTGCAACATTTTACAAATTTGTCAGATTGCCAGACTTTGCCGATAAACGACCCTCCTTACTAGCCCATTGTCAAGCTCAAGGCATCACAGGAACGATTCTGCTTGCAGCAGAAGGCATTAACAGCACAATCGCAGGCTCCCGTCAAGCCATTGATTCAGTCCTAGCGTTTCTCCGTTCCGATCCCCGTCTGGCCGACTTACAGCATAAAGAATCCTACACTGACTCCCCCCCATTCAACCGCCTCAAAGTCCGGTTAAAGAAAGAAATTGTCACCATCGGTTTGCCAGAGGTTGACCCCAATCAGCAGGTAGGTACCTATGTTAACCCCCAGGACTGGAATGCTCTAATTTCCGATCCAGACGTAGTCCTGATTGACACCCGCAATACCTATGAAGTAAATATTGGAACCTTCAAAGGTGCCCAAAATCCCCATACTGACTCATTCCGACAATTCCCTGATTATGTTCGCCATCACCTCGATTCCACCAAAGACAAAAAAGTAGCCCTGTTTTGTACAGGGGGTATTCGCTGTGAAAAAGCCTCATCGTTTATGTTGAGTCAGGGGTTTAAACAGGTCTATCATCTCAAAGGTGGCATTCTCAAGTATTTAGAACAAGTCCCAGAAGACGAAAGTTTATGGGAAGGGGAGTGCTTTGTTTTCGATCAACGGATTGCTCTCAAGCACAGGTTGGAAGCTGGAACCCACCATATGTGCTACGGTTGTGGAAATCCAATTTCCCAAGCTGATCTCAATTCTCCTAAATATATCAAAGGTATTTGTTGCCCTTACTGTTTTGATGATTTCACCAATGAAGCATAAACGTCAGCGGTCAGCGGTCAGCGGTCAGCAGTCAGTGGTCAGCTGACGTAACAGAGATTAAACCAATGCTTACCTGTTTGATTCAAAAGCACCTCAAGTCGCACCATTTGTAGCGCATTAGCTGATAGCTGATAGCTGATAGCTGATAGCTGATAGCTGATAGCTGATAGCTGAATGCTTACCTTAATACTTCATACTTCATCTTTTTTTAGGGCTAGGGTCAATCCATCAGCAATGGGTACCAAACTAAGGGTTACCCGTTGGTCTTGAGAGAGCTTTTGATTAAATGCTCGAATTGCCTTAGTTATGTTATCGACTACCTCAGGATCCGCTACTCGCCCCGACCAGAGGACATTATCCACAGCAATAAGTCCACCATTACGTACCAGTTTCAGTGCCTGCTCGTAGTAGCTTTCGTAGTCCCGTTTATCAGCATCAATGAAGGCAAAATCAAACGTACCTGCCTGTCCCTCTTCCAGCAACCGCTCCAGAGTGTCCAGTGCTGGCGCAATTCGCAGGTCAATTTTGTCAGCTACTCCGGCTTGTTCCCAGTAGGGACGTGCGATCGCAGTATACTTCTCACTGATATCACAAGCAACCACCTTTCCCTCTGGTGGCAAAGCTAAGGCTACAGCTAAAGCACTATAGCCCGTAAATACCCCCACCTCTAGAGTTTTCTTAGCTCCCATCAACTGCACTAGTAAGGCCATAAACTGCCCCTGTTCAGGAGCTATTTGCATCCTAGCCATGGAATGCTGTGCTGTTTCGACCCTCAGCTGGGTCAAAACTTCTGGCTCTCTTAGAGAAACAGATTTCAAGTAGTCGTAAAGCTGGTTGTCGAGTCCCAAAGTTTGATTCGTCATTGATAGTTAGCCATTGATTGATATATAGTTTGCTTAAAGCTATGCTTCAAAAGCTGATAGCAGCTCAAGTAGCGTGGTCAAAGGCCTTTGGCTTCTAGCTGATGACTTACCATTTTAGACCTTGACACGTCATTAATTTTGTCACTACTCTAATAACTATAGAGCAAGGCCAAAAGGAAAGGAGGTGAACTCAAGATGTTGCGGCGAGTTGTTAAGGTTCGTCTATATCCAACAACCGAACAAAAAGAAATTATAGCTCAACATTTTGGGTGCGGACGTTTTGTATACAACAAAGGAATCGAACTTAACAAAATCCAGTACGAAGAAACTGGTAAGGGTTTTTCTAAGAATGACCTATTCAAATTAATAGCATTACTGAAGAAGGAGTTCCCTTGGCTTAAGGATTGCTATTCTCAAGTCCTTCAAATGTCAATGCGAAATTTGGGGGATGCTTTATCAGATTTCTTCAAAGGTAAGGCAAGACACCCTAGATATAAGTCGAAATTCAAGTCTAGGCAGTCGATCCAATTCCCAGAAAATGTCAAGTTAAAAGGAAGGGTATCAATTGCTTTTCCGGGAAGAATTGGGGCAGTAAAGGCTTCTATTCATCGTTCTTTAGATGGAAAAATAAAAACAGTAACTTTAAGCAAGACATCATCAGACAAATACTATTGTTCTGTTTTGATGGACTACGAAGGGACAGAGCCTGAAAAATCTTCCACGGGTAAAGTCGTAGGAATAGATGTTGGAATCCAAGACTTAGCCATCAGTTTTGACGGGATTGAAACCAAAAAATACGAAAATCCCCAATATTTTAGAAAAGAAAAAAGGCTAGCTATAGAGCAAAGGAGATTATCAAAAAAAAAGAAAGGTTCAAATAACCGAAAAAAGCAAATAAAGAAAGTTGCTAGAGTTCCCGAACGTGTGAGTAATGCCCGACAAGACCATCTACACAAGGTTTCACGCACCATTGTTAATGAAAACCAAGTATTAGTGGTTGAGAACCTAAATATTTTGGGTATGGTATGCGCTACGGGCACGCTACGCGAACGTAATAGAAAACTAGCGAAGAGTATATCTGATGCCGGACTGGGTATGTTTATCAATTTTATATCCTATAAACTCGAACGGTCAGGAAAGGTTTTAATCAAAATTGATAGATGGTTTCCTAGTTCTAAACTTGGCTCTAGTTGTGGTTACAAAATGGATAAAATGCCTCTTGAGGTAAGAGAATGGCAGTGTCCAGAATGTGGTTGTAATCATGACCGAGATATTAATGCAGCAAAAAATATCCGAGCAGAAGGTATTAGAATTCTCAGTATTGCGGATGGGACAGCCGTCAAAGCCTGTGGAGCGGACCTAAGACCTCAACCTACTTCGGTGGGGGCGGGCAGACTGCATTGAAACGGGAAGCCCCACCCTCGTTCTTTGTAGGGTGGGGTAGTTCACCCTGGAAACAGCAAGTGCTCAATTAAGGGCTGAGGGCAAAAAGCAAGACATGGGACGTATATTTATTTCAGCAGGTCACGGTGGCATGGAACGTGGTGGTCTTGACCCAGGGGCGATTGCCGGTGGGACAACGGAAGCCGAAGAAATGATTCGGCTGCGAGATATGGTGGTGCCAGAATTGCGATCGCGTGGGTTTGAAGTATTATCTGTTCCTGATGAATTGAGTTTAAAGCAGACAATTCAATGGATTAATGACCGTGCTCGTTTTGGTGATGTAGCGCTAGAGATTCATGCTGATGCCTTTTCCAATCCTAACATCCGAGGTGCCTCTGCTTTTTACATTTTCAATAACACTGAGCGCAAGAAGCATGGTGAACTCATGCTGCGCTATTTGATCACACGCCTTCCTGAACTGCCCAATCGAGGAGCAAAACCCGATACGGACTCAGGTGTTGGGCGTCTTGCCTTTTGCCGTGATGTTATCCTGCCCTCCCTACTGCTCGAAGTTGGCTTTCTGACTAATCCCCAAGACCGTGCTCTGCTCCAGAATCGACGTCGTGACATGGCCAGAGGCATAGCTGATGGATTGGCCCAATGGAGTAGTTTGATAACTGGTGAACAGCCACCCGATCAATTCAATCCGATTTATCCCATCATTGATATTAAAATCAATAATCAGACTTACGATGATCGAGGTGTTCTAATCAATAGCAATTCTTACATTCCCATTGACCTAGCCGATCGCCTAGGAGTGGATTTGACCACCGCCGAGAATGTCCGTCGTGTGCAATATCGGGGAGTCGTGTATGTTAAGGCCATTGAACTAAGAGATTATAACATCTTTGTCGGTTGGGATACTGCCACCCGCACTGTGATTTTGCGCTCAATTTCCCAGAAAATCTGTCCAGGTTTGATTGACCGGATCATGGGTCATGGTAGCACCTCCGAAGTCCAGTTACAGATATTTCTTAAAAACAATAATCAGAACGCCCTGACTGAGTTTCCTGACCTACCTAGGCTCTATCGAGAAGAAGCCTCGGTAGAGGGAGTCAACTATGACATTGCCTTTGCCCAAGCTTGTGTAGAAACTAACTTCCTACGCTTTAGCGATCGCCTTAGACCTGAGCAAAATAATTTTGGTGGTTTGGGAGCAGTGACTAGTGATGAAGAAGCGACTTTTCCTAGCGCTAGAATTGGAGTACGTGCCCATATCCAACATTTGAAAGCCTACGCCAGTCAGGAACCCTTAGTCCAACCCTTGGTCGATCCCCGGTTTCGCTTCGTTACCCGAGGGATTGCTCCCTTAGTTGAACAGCTCAGTGGGCGCTGGTCAGCTGACTTAGATTACGGCAAGCGAATTATCGCCGTTGTCAGGCGTTTATATGAAGCATCTAACTTGCTTTGATCCCGATTCCCGATTCCCGATTCCCGATTCCCGATTCCCTGCGCGTAGCGCTATAACTGCTAAGCTGTCTTGAAAAACCGAATAATTTCTCGGACATTATCCAGAAATTGACTATCTGTAGTTAATTGTGCGATCGCATTTTCAGAATCCCGAGCTAAACGTTGGTGTTCCGCATTGTTATTAGCTTCCAGTTGTGCCATTGATGCTTCAAGTTCGGCTAAGCCTTTACGAGTCTCTTCCCAGTAACGCTGATGGGTTGCCACCCAAGAGTAAGGTTCTTGTGGGTCTAGTTGCTCTTGTAGACCTTTGACACTTCTTTCGAGAGCTTCAAAACGATTCTGTAGTTCCATTACATCTCGACGAGGATACTTAAACTCTTGCCGGATCATCCTTAACCGGGCTGCTAAATACTGATAAAAACGTACCGCTGGACGCAAAGCAGTTAAAAGCAAAGCTGCTCCCGAACTGACGTAGCCTACAGCACTAATCCCAGTGGCAGCAAGGATGTACAGACCCACAGCAGATAACAGGTGAAGGGCGATTGCTACGGTTAGCGATCGCTTAGCTATCATTTTCACATAGTCTAATTGCTTGGGGTCAACCGCAATCTCATTTGCCCTGGAAGCTGACCCCTCTGCTAAAACTTCCCTAGCTTCCAAGTGGACATTCCATGGCACTGTCACAATCACCAACAGCCACCAAAAGCTAGCCACACCAATCACCCAATCCAGGAAATGACCAGTACTGATGTGCAACCATTGCAACAGCCCAAACACCAATAGGGTTAGAATTCCTAACCCAGTCCCTACACCAGCAACATTAAAAAACATACTAGCGACCTCCGACGGATTTTCAGCCTTTATCCCATCATGCTTAGAGATAACCCTCCGGCTCGAAAACCTTGTGATAGTTTCGCTAGCTTCACACTGATATTAGGTAAGTATTCAGCTATCAGCCGTCAGCTGTCAGCTAATCAACGGTCGGTAGTTGCTAGTGGTGCTTTAGGGACGGACTCACCCTCATTTTCTCGGTAGCCAGTGTTGGGACAGTCCGCTCCGAAAATTGTCACGGGCAAGATGCCCATTCCACAACAAGATGCCCATTCCACCCACCAGGTCAAACAGCTTTTAGGAGATGCACCCTGCTCCTTTTACTCATCCGACCCCGTGCAGTTAAAGCCCCTGATAGCTGATAGCTGATAGCTGATAGCTGATAGCTGATAGCTGATAGCTTATGTGTCCTTAGCTACTTTTGCTCAAATTTTATTAATCAAAATTAAAACTTAAACCATTAGAACCAGAAACATTTAATCTGAAAGTTAATCATTATAGCTTTAAGCAGTTGTCTGAAAATTGACAAATCCTAAAAGCCCAGTAAAGATGCTGAAAAACAGAGGTAAATAGCATGAAGAGTTCTTTAAAACAAAAATTACCACAAAAACTAGCCACCTTCGCCACCGTTGCCCTAGCCACTGCCTTCTCAGCAATCAGTCTTGGCAACCAAACCTCCGCCGCTACTTTCGAGCAAAAACAAGTTGAACAAGGCAAGTTTATTGCTGTAGCTCAACCCTTTGGTGCAAATTCCCATCAACTGCTGATCATAGAGCAAAAATCCAACAAGCGAGCCTGTTGGAGCGAGAGTGGTACTAACCCAGTGATCGTAGACCCACTGCTGTTGAACTTTGACTTTACTGGCATTTGCGGACGCAGTACTGACAGCAATGGCTATTCCATGCGCATGGCGGGTGAAGACTTAGGACTCGATTACATCCTCAGCATTGTTGAGCGTAATGGTGAACTGTTGCTAGTGGGTAAGCACCGTCTTGATCGTAAAGCTCCTGAAGTAATCATCGGCAGAACTGGTGGTATTAGCCAGGGCTTTATGAAAATTTTTCTGCAGCCCGGTTGGGAATTTGCCAAGAGAATGTTCAATGGCAAAGAGCTAGGTCACGTCTATCTTGCTACTAACACACCCTTAGGTAACACAGGAAGTACTGATCCATCCAAGCTTCCTCCACTTCCGCCACGGGAAACCTCTAAATTTCGGGATATTGCTAATGATGTCTATGCCTCAGAAATTGAAAAAGCTGTAGCAATGGGATTTATTGCTGGATTTCAGGACAATACCTTCAGACCCCAAGGGTTTCTCACCAGAGAACAACTCGTGTCTATGGTCATTGAAGGCTTAGGTAAACTGCCAGGTGCTAATATTACTCTCCCCACTCAAGCATCAGGACGGCCCTATCGGGATGTTGAGTCTGGGCGCTGGAGTGCTGCCAAAATTCAATGGGCGAGGGACAATAACATTGTTAGTGGCTATCCTGATGGCACCTTTCGACCAAATAAGTCCGTAACTCGCGCCGAATTGATGGCAGTACAAAAAAAAGCTGCTGAATTTGCCAAAAGCCTCCAAGGGCAGCCAGGGGTACTTGTTTCTAATGGGTCAGTCACACAATTTTCCGACACCGAAGGTCACTGGGCTGTCGCTCTGATTTCTGAAATGTCTGCCTACTGCCAAGTCGCATCTCCGGTAAACGAAAGGGGTAACGCTTTCTTCCCCAATTCTGAAGCACGCCGGAACTATGCCGCTGCTGCTACTCTGCGTATGCTCAACTGTGTCCAGCAACCTATTACTCAGAATCAGTAGGACATTATCCTTTAAGAAGGGTAAGCATTCAGCTATCAGCAGTCAGCCGTCAGCTAATCAACGGGAGATAGTAAACAAGCATCGGGGGTGCTGATACGAGTGGTTGAAAATCCCTGCTAGTTTTAGTACTCCGACCCCATGCAGTTAAAGCGCCTGATACGCGACACGCTGATAGCACCTCAAGTAGCATCTCAAGTAGCGCATTAGCTGATAGCTGATAGCTGACGGCTGAATACTTACCAATAAGGCCACAAGAAACGTCTGTTGATCACACCTCAACTAAACAACGTAAGCTAAGTACCTCGACAAAAATAAACCTCACTGTATTAACTTGTGTAAAGTGGCCAAAAGTCCATCTGCTCCCTGCTCCCTATTTCAACAGTTAATTTTACTTTTGTCCGACTACTTATCAGCCCATTATATCAATTCCGGTAGCCTGGAATTGATCACAAACCCGATTCAATACTGCCGCAAAGTCTCTATTTTATTCCTACCTTACTGAAGTCTGCCTCTTGGCCGTTTTCCTTCTCTTCTATCCAACATATAGAAATGTAAACGAGATATCTAAACGTGAAGACTATAATAACTCTGAAAAAAAAACTGTAAAGATTTCATGAAGTAAGTAATTTTATAGTGACATTCAATAATAATTATGTCATCTATAGTAATGGTAATTTTATTTTATGAATAACAATTCATTAAAATACTATAAAACTATAGTTTTAGCTCCAATAATAATAAATTTGTTTAAGTAAACCTGAACAATATTTCGATTCAAAAAAGTTTCATGTCCAATTTAAAATAAACTCCAATACGGATTTTTGATAATACCAAAAACTCCTCGGATATCTTTACTACTTTTACCTGTTACCTTTCCAGATCAATTCTAGTTTCACATCTCATTTAAAAACGCTATAGCGTTTCTCATAGCTATGAGGTAAACAAAATGGTTTACCTCTTGCCTCTTGCCTCTTGCCTATTGCCTATTGCCTATTGCCTATTGCCTATTGCCTATTGCCTATTGCCTCTTGCCTATTGCCTATTGCCTATTGCCTATTGCCTATTGCCTATTGCCTATTGCCTCTTGCCTATTGCCTATTGCCTATTGCCTATTGCCTCTTGCCTCTTGCCTATTGCCTCTTGCCTATTGCCTCTTGCCTATTGCCTATTGCCTATTGCCTATTGCCTATTGCCTATTGCCTATTGCCTTTTTCCTGCTCCCTACTCCCTGCTCCCTGCTCCCTAAAAACCTCACCCAAATAAGAATTGCTATATATATGACAGATGATGTTTAAGATAGGATAATAGTAATTATGCCAACATTTGAGGCAGAAGACACAACTAGGCTGAGTCTAGAAAACTACATAGTTTTTGATAGTGACATTGCTTCCGGTGGCCAAGCTATCGAGATTTCCAAAAACAATACTAGTGAACCAGGATTCATTCGTTTAACCTGGACAGAAGCTGACGGTCCTGCTGGTAACTATGATTTTAATATTGCCCATTTTGATGAATCAGATGGCAGAGCTACCCTGACACTTCGTGTCAACGATATCCCAATTAGTAGATATATTTTCAATAAAAACCCAGGAGAAAAGGGTAATCCACCCATAGACACACCCAACTCTGGTAATTATATCGGGTTGACTGGTTCTATATTTGATGGTTTATCCAATCCTAATCCCATCTTTGAAAACGTAGCACTGACTCCAGGGGATCAGATTGAAATCTCTGCCGTGGCGGATAGTTTGGGGAATCAAACCGATGAACTAGCGCGGATCGACGTTATTGAAATAACACCAGCACTGGAAGCTGGCCCAGTTATTACTTTTCCTGAACTTACCATTACCCCTACTGATGGCACATTAGCCGAAACTGTGCCAAAAAGTGGTGGTATTACCATCACCCGTACCGGAGACATTAGTCAAACCCTAGAGGTAACTTACACTGTCAGTGGCACCGCTAGCTCTTCAGATTACAAGCCCATCCTAACTGGTACCGTTACTATTCCAGAAGGTCAGGAGTCAGTAGATCTCAAGCTCACCCCAATCGCCGATGGAATAGCAGAAGGGGAAGAAACTGTCATTATTACCCTTGAGAATAGTCCCGACTATCAATTAGGTGAGACTCCCAGTGCCACTTTCACCATTACCGACAATGACCAATCCACCATCACCGAGAGTGTGACTATTTTCTGGCGTAATGACGAGACCGGAGTCAATGGTGCTTGGCTGATGGATGGTCTCGACTTAGCTCAAGCCGTAACAATTCATTCACCAACAGAACCAGCCGACAGTCCCTGGCAGATGCAGGGTGCAGGGGATTTCAACAGTGATCAACAACAGGATATTCTCTGGCGTAATACCTCTACTGGGGAAGCTGGCATCTGGTTGATGGCAGGATCGGTGTTTCAGAATGCAGTGTCCATGACCCCAACTCTAAGCCTAGACTGGGACATTCGTGGCACTGAAGATTTTAACAATGATAATCAAGAGGATATTCTCTGGCGCAATACTGCCACTGGGGAAAATAAAGTCTGGCTCATGAATGGCACTACTGTGGCTCAGGAGGTGTTCATTCAATCGGAACCAGTCACTAGTATTTGGGAGATGAGGGCAGCGGGAGACTTGGATGGGGATGGTGATGGGGATATTATCTGGCGCAATACTCAAGAGCAAACTATTTACTATTGGAGGATGGAAGGGACTCAGTACATTGAATCAGTGTTGATTGAGTCACCAATAAGTATTGGTCAGGAGGTAATCCATGGGACCCTCGACATCGATGATAATGGTTTCGATGATATCCTCTGGCGCAATCTCGACGATGGACAAAATAGTGTCTGGCTGATGAATGCCAATGGGTACGATCGCCTCGAAAGGCTTGAGCCACTAACCGATCCCAGTTGGCAAAGTTATGTTTAAATACGTAATTTTAATTACCTAAGTATTTAGCCAAGGGCAATCAGCTAAAGCCCTTGGCGCGTTAGCTGATTGCTTAAATGTAGAGACGTTATATAGCGTTTACACATGAGATGTAAACCTGTATCTTTTTTTTTTATTGGACAATAAAACTCCGAAGCTGTTTCCCCTCTTGCCTTTGGCCTCTTGCCTCTTGCCTCTTGGCCTTTGGGCGTATGTTCACAAATCAAATATAAACTATATAGCTATCAATTTTAAAGATTTATAAAAGTTCAAAATTTATAAAATAATCATTTTTGCTTAGGACTTACCCAAAACTGGACTCGAAACCCTATCACTCTAAGGGCTATCACTCCAAATGCCATAAGTAGTAGGTTACGGGATTAAGGCACCTTACCAGTATAATTACTGCCTAAGCCATGTTTATAATAAAACCTATGGTTCGATTACCTAATGGATTAGTTCGATGAAAGATAAACTCAATATTTTTATGTTAGTTATTTTATGGATAGTTATATGTATGTTGTGATCTAGCAGTTTTCAATTCGGTGAGGTACATAATTTTGGGATTTTAGGGAACAAGGAACAGCGGATCTGGGGATAGGGCATAGGGCATAGGTAAAAAACTCTGTACCTCATGACTCTGATAAAGGCTAAAAAAATCAGAATAGTTATATTAAAGTATATATAAAGTCGATTTTGGGTATTGTTATACCCGTAGAATTCTAGGAATGCGTGTAATGGTGTTTACAAATTCAAGGGACGAAGCGATGCAGCGAGGTAGCGCGGTCTTGGAGAGCCAGTTGCTGATCTGAATCCCCATCTCCCCATCTCCCCATCTCCCCATCTCCCCATCTCCCCATCTCCCCATCTCCCCATCTCCCCATCTCCCCATCTCCCTGTTCCCTCCTATTCCACCTCAAGCAGCGCTATAGCGTTAATTATTCTCTAATCATCGAAAATATTGAGTAATTATAAGATTTGTAACAAAATGCTAAAATTTGATAAGTTGATCAAATTTTATGGTGACATAGTATCCAGTGCATGCCATCAATGAATAGAGTAATTTTTTGGCAGCAAAACTAAAACTCCTGGTGGAAGACTATCAGTATAGTTCTGAGACTATTTCAGCAAAAGATGTTGTTGGAGCATCTACGCTATTTAGATAGATTTTGAAACACAGAAAATCAAAAACCTGTAACTAATACAGCGGCAGATTTCTGAGATTTTTGATTAGCTGTAATCATTGGTGCTTTTGTGAAGGTTTAGCATAGTATTCTACTCTTGTCAATGGCTCAGGAAAGGGTATCCAGATTATGGGGATTGATCGAAAATCGACGTGCTAGCGTATTACTTGAATAACTCAAATAAAATTCCCATAGCTTTAGAAACAAATAACAGTTGGAGACCACAAGACTATGGCCAGAATTGAAGCAGAAAATTTCTCTATTATAACTAACTTTGTAACTACTCCTAATCCTGATGCCTCCGGGGGCGCAGTAATCAGTCTATTTGATGCTGTTAATAATACTGCTTTCCCCCCTGGTACTGCTAGCACAAGCTTTAATCAGCCCACTGGTACTTACGAAGTAATCATTGGCACCTTTGACGAAATAGATGGAGAAGGTACAATCGATGTCACCATTGGCAGTACCGTCTTTCCCACCATCACTCTTAATAATCCTGCCTCTACTGCTACCGGTATCCCCGAAGCCGAAACTTTCGTCGCTTTGCAGATTAGCCCCAACACGTTTATCCGCAATCGGGACCTGATCGAGGTTAAAGGTACCGCTAATGGTGATGAATTCATCCGATTTGACTATATTGAATTTAACCTAACCAACGAATTCCCGGTAGCAGTAGATGATACCGCCACTACCGCTGAAAATACAACAGTTAATATTAACGTCTTAGATAATGACACCGATACTGAGGGAGACAGCACTCTAACTGTTATTAGTGATCCCAGTAATGGTAGTGCAGTAGTAGATGACAATGGTACTCCTGATCAGATCACCGATGACGTTATTACTTACACTCCAAATCCCGACTACAATGGACCGGATAGTTTTACTTATCAGTTAAACGATGGCGTTAACCCTCCTGACACAGCTACCGTTAACGTTACCGTTACTCCTGTAAATGATGCACCAGAAGCTGGAGATGATACGGCTATAAGTAATGAAGATATAGCAGTTAGTATTAATGTTTTAGACAATGACATTGATATTGACGGAGATTCCCTGACCCTAACAATTGTCAGTAATCCCAGTAATGGTAATGCTGTAGTTAATAATAATGGCACTCCCAGCGATACCACCGATGACTTTATTAGTTATACTCCCAATCCCAACACTAATGGGTCTGATAGTTTCACCTATCAAGTGGATGATGGGAATGGTGGTATTGACACAGCTACTGTTAATCTCACTATTAATCCAGTTAATGATCCACCAGAAGCCCTAGACGATACACCCACTACTGATGAAGATACAGCAGTTAACATTAATGTACTAGACAATGACTCGGATATTGAAGGAGATAGTAGTCTGAGTGTTGTTAGTAATCCCAGTAATGGTAGTGCTGTAGTTAATAATAATAACACCCCTGGTGATACAACCGATGATTTTATTACCTACAGTCCTGATAATAACTACAACGGAACCGATAGTTTTACCTATCAATTAAATGATGGGGTTAACCCTCCTGCCAGCGCAACGGTTAACCTGACGATTAATCCAGTCAATGATGCACCAGAAGCCGGAGATGAGAGTGCCAGTACAGATGAAGATATAGCAGTTAATATTAATGTTTTAGATAATGACATTGATATTGACGGAGACTCTCTAAATCTGGCAATTGTCAGTAATCCTAGTAATGGTAATGCCGTAGTTAATAACAATGGCACTCCTAGGGATAGCACTGATGACTTGATCACTTATACTCCCAATCCCAACACTAACGGTAATGACAGTTTCACCTATCAAGTAAATGATGGCAACGGTGGTACTGACACAGCTACTGTTAATCTCACTATTAATCCAGTTAATGATGCACCGGAAGCTAGAGATGATACACCAACTACTGATGAAGATACAGCAGTTAGTATTAATGTTTTAGAGAATGACATTGATATTGAGGGAGATTCCCTGACTCTGGCAATTGTCAGTAATCCCAGTAATGGTAGTGCCGTAGTTAATAATAATGGCACTCCCAGTGATCCGACCGATGACTTTATTAGTTATACTCCCAATCCCAACACTAACGGGTTTGATAGTTTTACCTATCAAGTGGATGATGGTAATGGTGCTATTGACACAGCTACTGTTAATCTCACTATTACTCCTGTAAATGATCCACCAGAAGCCGGAGATGAAAAGGCCACTACTGATGAAGATATAGCAGTTAATATTAATGTTTTAGACAATGACATTGATATTGACGGAGACTCTCTGACCCTAACAATTGTCGGTAATCCAAGTAATGGTAATGCTGTAGTTAATAACAATGGCACTCCCAGCGATCGCACTGATGACTTAATCACTTATACTCCCAATCCTAACACTAACGGGTCTGACAGTTTCACCTATCAAGTGGATGATGGGAATGGTGGTATTGACACAGCTACGGTTAATCTCACGATTAATCCTGTTAATGATCCACCAGAAGCCCAAGATGATAGGCCCAGTACAGATGAAGATACAGCAGTTAACATTAATGTACTAGACAATGACTCGGATATTGAAGGAGATAGTAGTCTGAGTGTTGTTAGTAATCCCAGTAATGGTAGTGCTGTAGTTAATAATAATAACACTCCTGATGATCTGACCGATGATTTTATTAGCTACACTCCCAATCTCAACTACAATGGAACCGATAGTTTTACCTATCAATTAAATGATGGGGTTAACCCTCCTGCCACCGCAACGGTTAACCTGACGATTAATCCAGTCAATGATGCACCGGAAGCTGTAGATGATAGCGTCACCACCAACGAAGATACAGCAGTTACGTTTAATGTACTGGCAAATGATTCTGATCCTGAAGGGAATCCCCTGACTCTAACCATTGTTAGTGAGCCAAGCAATGGGATTGCAGTAGTTAATGACAATGGCACTCCGAGTGTTCCGACCGATGATTTTATTACTTACACTCCTAATCTCAATGCTAATGGATCTGATAGCTTAACGTATCAGGTAGATGATGGGAATGGTGGTATTGACACTGCAACGGTTAATCTGACCATTAATCCAGTTAATGATCCACCGATAGCTTTAGATAATACGGTCACTACGGATGAAGACATAGCAGTCAATATCGACGTAATTAATAACGACTCTGATCCCGATGGAGATAGCATTCTGACCGTTGTCAAGCCTCCCAACCATGGCACTGCTGTGGTGAATGACAATGGTACTCCTGATAATCTAATCGATGACTTTATTACCTACATTTCCGATCCTGACTACAATGGACCGGATAGTTTTGCCTATCGATTAGACGATGGTGTCAACCGTCCTGCCACAGGAATTGTTAACGTAACTGTTACTGCAGTGAATGATTCGCCATTTCCTGTAGATGACACGGCTACTACTACTGAAGATACAGCAGTTAACATTAATGTACTGGAAAATGATTCTGATCCTGAGCAAGACAGTAGTTTGACTATTGTCAGCGAGCCCAGAGATGGCACGGCGGTGGTGAATGATAATGGGACTCCTGATGATGTAACCGATGACTTTATTACTTACACTCCTAATCCTGGCTACAATGGCTCGGATAGTTTTGCTTATCGGTTAAATGATGGTGTCACGTTTCCTGGTACAGCTGTGGTTAACCTTGAGGTTACTTCTGTGAATGAGGTACCAGAAGCACTAGACGACACGGCTACTACTAGTGAAGATACAACAGTCACGATTGATGTACTAGATAACGATTCTGACCGGGATGGGGATCCGCTGACTCTGGCAATTATCAGTAATCCTAGCCATGGCACGGCATTTGTGATTGATAACGATACCCCTAGTGATCCAACGGATGACGTGATCACTTACACCCCCAATCTCAATTACACCGGATCCGACCAGTTTACTTATCTAATTAGCGATCGCAACGGTGGCACCGATAGAGCAACCCTTACCCTGAATGTGACTCCTGTAAATGATCCACCAGACGCAGTAGACGATACTGTGATTACGGATGAAGAGGTAGCAGTCACTATTGATGTATTGGAAAATGACACGGATCCTGAGGGGGATTTGCTAAGTCTAGTTGTGGTTAGTGCTCCCTCTAATGGTACTGCTGTGGTTAACAATAACGGTACCTTGGATAATACCAATGATGACTTTATTACTTATACTCCTGATCCAGGTTTTAGTGGGAATGATAGCTTCATCTATCAGGTATATGATGGCAAAGATGGCCTTGATACAGCGACTGTTGATATTACTGTCAACTTCATCCCTACCTTTGTTCCTTCCACTCTGACTCAGAACTCTAACTATACCTTTACTATCACTGGTGACAACACTGGTAACGCCCAACTCCTATTCACCTTTATTAGTGGAAACGCTACTAATGTCAATGAAATTGGGGTGTTTGTAACGGATGATGACCAAGGTACAGTTAATGGTATTGCTCCTGGTCAAGAAGGCTATGTGGAAGCTGCTCTATCTAATGCTCAGACTATTTTCTCTGTGCTGCTGAATCCTGAAGATAGTGCTCAAACTACTCGTCTGATTAATAATTTTGATGTAGGCGATCAATTAGGATTTTACCTAGTACAAAATAGCACCAGAAAGGCAGTGCTAGCAGGAGAAAATGTTTCTGTATTCTTCGGTGATGCTTCTTTCAATAGCGATGGTTTAGACCATATCCAAAGCGAGACCAATAGCGACGGAGTCTTGACGTTACACTTTGAGGATGCTGATGATCAAGACTTTGATGACTTAGTGGTAACTGTTGAAGACGCTTCGGCTTTGACTCCGACTGTGGGGATAGGGAGTCCCCAGATTCAAGGGCAAGTGGAGCTACTGGATTTGACCGATGTGACCGGAACAGTAACCGCTGAGTTTGTGCTTAGTAGTCAAGCACTGTTTCAGAATAGCTTTGGCTTTTATCAGGTTGATGATGCTAGTGGTAAAATTGGCAATCTCAAGCCCGGTGATAGCGGTTATGCAGAGGTTGCAGTTTCCAACCAGGTCGATTTAGCCAGTGGGGTATCCGGTGGGGTACTGTTAGCTCCGTTCCTAATTGCTAATGGCACTGTTGAAGAGTTCCTGACTCAGAATCCCACGAATCAGCAGGGTTCCGGTCTCAATGCCTACTTTAGTTTCTTGGCTGCTAACCCCGATCAATTTGATCACGTCCGCCTACTAGGGGACAATCGGTTTAGCTTCGAGGATACTTTTGGTGGTGGTGACTTAGACTATGACGACTTGGTAGTGGAGGTTATGTTCTGAGTTTAGTCGGGAGTCGGGAGTCGGGAGTCGGGAATCGGGAGTGTGGGGGGTGTGGGAAGTGTGGGAGGTGTGGTAAGTATTCCCCCCTTGTTAAGGGGGGTTAGGGGGGATCCCCAGCTGTTTGACCCGGTGGGTGGAACGAGCATGTTGGTGGAATTGGCATGTTGGTGGAATTGGGTTGTTGGTGGAACAGGCATCTTGCCTGTGGTCAAGATTTTCCTCACAGGGATGTTGGTGGAATTGGCATGTAGGTAGAACAGGCATCTTGCCTGTGGTCAAGATTTTCCTCACAGGGATGTTGGTGGAATTGGCATGTAGGTAGAACAGGCATCTTGCCTGTGGTCAAGATTTTCCTCACAGGGATGTTGGTGGAATTGGCATGTAGGTAGAACAGGCATCTTGCCTGTGATCAAGATTTTCTTCACAGGGATGTTGGTGCCATGGGCATGTAGGTAGAACAGGCATCTTGCCTGTGATCAATATTTTCCTGACAGGGATATTGGTGGAATTGGGTTGTTGGTAGAACAGGCATCTTGCCTGTGATCAATATTTTCCTCATAGGCATGTTGCTGGAATTGGGTTTTTGGTAGAACAGGCATCTTGCCTGTGATCAATATTGTGGTCACGGGCATGTTGGTGGAATTGGGTTGTTGGTAGAACAGGCATCTTGCCTGTGATCAATATTGTGGTCACGGGCATGTTGGTGGAATTGGGTTGTTGGTAGAACAGGCATCTTGCCTGTGATCAAGATTTTCCTCATAGGCATGTTGGTGGCATGGGGATGTTGGTAGAACAGGCATCTTGCCTGTGGTCAAGATTTTCCTCATAGGCATGTTGGTGGAATTGGGTTGTTGGTAGAACAGGCATCTTGCCTGTGATCAAGATTTTCCGACGAGCTGTCCCAACCATGGCTACCGCGAAAATGAGGGTGAGACCTTGGGTGGTGCGTTACGGGGCGGGCTTTCCCAACACTTGCTATGAGGTTGAACATGATGGCAAGCCCGCCCCTAACGCACCCTACGCAACTATTCCCATTGGTCACAGGCAAGATGCCTGTGCTACGGAATTACTCCGTGATTGACCAAAGGTCACGCTACGCGAACAAAAAAAATTAGAAACTTGGCACCAGGCATCAGCAGTTTCAGTACCTGCACATAGCCCTTCGCATCAGCAGGGTTGTCGAACCGAGCGAAAACCATTGGTGGCATCGGTGGCAATAGCCGAACCATCACCCATGGGTATAGGCATCTAGTTACGGTCGATGTCCCCTATTACGGGGAGCAATTAAACTAAGTCAGTGAGTCACCCCACTGACTCGTCTTCAAAACCGTACGTGACACTTTCGCATCATACGGCTCCTCATCATAGGAACCATTGTCGCTGGTACCTCTAAAACGGGTTTTCATCTAACTCTAAGGCGTTGACTTTTTTCCCGTGTTTGGCATCGTGGCAGGTTAGGTGTAGTAATTCCAGATTTTCATCGAAGTTATTTCCACCCAGTGCGCGTGGTAGTATGTGATGCATTTCCATTGAATCCCCAGGTCTGAAGGTAAGACCACAATGAGCGCATTTCCCTTTTTGCTTTCTCAAAAGCCTTCCCGATTGAGCTGGCATTTCAGGATGTTCTCTCATTCTGGTGCTCCAATAGATTAGGTCTCCATCGTAGGGACTTCTGGTATCTTGGATTTTTTTATGCCTTATTATTTCAGTTTTGGCATGTTTTGGGAGGTAATTATCCTCATCTGCCATGAATATCCAATTATCCTCTCCGATGGTTCCCCAATATTTCTTGTTTACCCAGGTTTTGGTTTTCTTTGGGTGTCTTCTATATCCCCATCTTTGGAGTTTGTTCCAGAGCATGTAACCTAAATCTTGGAAGGTTTCTTTGCTACAGACTCCTCTGTAGTAGTTGCACCATCCGCGTATAATAGGTTTGAGGTGTTTGATTAAAGCCTCTTGAGGAGCGGCTTTATGTCTGTCGATGACTTTTGAAAGCCGCTCGAAATGTTCTAGAATTGCATCCTTAGATGGTTTGATGATGGTTTTAAAGCCTTGTTTAGAGTGGTTTTTACCTACTTTGTACTGACGGATATTAAATCCAAGGAATTCAAATCCGTTAAAGGTATAGGTCATTTGGGTTTTGCTAGGCTTTAATTCCAGACCCATGTCATGTAGCCAATTATTGATGACTTCAAGGCATTCTTCTACCACTTTTTGGTCTTGGTGTAGGATGACAAAATCGTCGGCATATCTGATTAGAGCTAGTCCCTTTTTATAGTGGGTTTTCTTGCCTTTTACAGAATTTGCGTAATCCCATATGGCCTGTTCCATTCCGTGGAGGGCTATATTCGCTAAAAGTGGAGAGATAACTCCACCCTGAGGGGTGCCCTCATCTGTAGGTGAGAATGTCCCACTATCCATCACACCGGCTTTTAGCCAGGACTTTATTAAGCGTCTCATGGATGGATAGGTATTCAGTTTAGTTAGAAGTGCATTGTGATTGATTTTATCGAAGCATTTGGCTATGTCAGCATCAAGTACCCATTTAGGCTTTTGTTTGATGCTATTGAATATTGCTTCGATGGCATCATGACATGAACGTCCTGGTCTGAACCCATAGGAGTTGGGTTCAAATTTTGCTTCCCATTCAGGTTCTAATGCCTGTTTGGCAAGTGCCTGGAGAGCGCGGTCATACATGGTTGGGATACCCAATGGTCGCTTTTCCTTCCGTCCAGGTTTAGGAATCCATACCCTTCTGGTTGGTTGGGCTTTCTTAGAAACTTTTAGGTTGGAGACTAAAGTAAGCCGTTGTTTTGGTGTTAATGATTTGACCCCATCTACTCCAGCAGTCTTCTTCCCTTTGTTCTCCTGGGTTACCCGTCTGACCGCAATCATCTTGGCCGACCAGGACTTTATCAGAGTCTTTTGCAACTTTCTTACCACGCGGACATCACCACGGTTCGAGGCTTGATATATTCGTTTTTGCAACTTAAAGACAGTCTTTTCTAGCTTCCGCCAGTTGACTTTCTTCCATTCCGACTGTGGGGCGAACCCCCGAGTTTTAGACATTTTCATTGCTACTTACAACTAGATCTTTTCCTATAACGTGAGTCCGTCAGCATATCCTGGGCATTACCCTAGGCTTTGGCAAATGAGCTCAATCTTGCCCTCATATGACATGCGGCTAACTACCTACTCAGTAATCGACCTTACTGAGAGTACATATGAGAGTTATTTCGTTCCTGATAACCATTCTTTGAACTTTTAGGGTGGTACTTTTCACCGGGAACTGTTTGGGAAATCCATTACAAAGGGGAGGAACTTTGTAATCCTAATTCCGTTGAGTTTTTCTCCGTAGCGTGTCAAACCTTTTTTCGCTACATTTCTGTGACGATGATTCAAACGTACCTTTCTCTCGTACCCATGAGTTCTTTGCCTATTGTTGACACCGGTCAGGTTAAGGGTGTTCCAATATTCGACCCTTGCATTAACCCATAGGTTTGTTAGTTCCTATGAATCAGGGTAGGGCTGTCACTCGGATTTCATGAGGGATGGTTTTTCACCACCATGGTTATCAAGTTGTCAGGGTTCATTGAACCAAGCAGCTAATCCCCCAAAACCCTTGTAGGGTAAAGGTTTCTAGCTAACGAATCGCACCCTCCGATTCAGAACCGTGCGTGAAGCTTTCGCCTCACACGGCTCCTAGGTATCCTCTCCCTTCGGAGTGCAAAGAGTGTATCTGTTGGTGGCAGCTTTGATGAACTGCTAAAAGGTTGTTCTTAGACCAATTGTCGTGGTTTCCATCAATGTGATGAAGATGTACATCTTCGTCTTCGAGGAACCTCAACCCACAGAATCCACAGGAATGGTTTTGCCTTTTCAATGCGTCGGAAGTATTATCGGAGTATAGGCGTGAATTCCTTTGACTCCAATATACTAAGTCACCGTCATAGGGTGACTTAGTACCCTTCACACTCACGTGTTGGTTTTGTTTGTATCCTACCTTTGGAAAACCCTTTTTACATAGTTCATTAGCTCTATACCGACTTACTTTCTTTTCCTTTCGGAACTTTCGGTGGGCAGTGTTGTTCATGAACCAGAGTGAATCCCGACTGCTGCTCATATCGCAGCTTGAATGGTAGTTTCTCCATCCGCGAACTATAGGGGCTAGCTTCGTTGCTTTTATTTCGGCACCATAATTCGAGTTGTTGACTATGGCTTTAATCTTCTGACGTATATTTCGGTGGTTTTCCTCTGAAGGAATTGACCGAAATTTTCCGTTTTTCTGGACGCGGAAATTCCACCCCAGGAAGTCAAAGCCATCTGTCGTTTTGGTCAGCTTGGTCTTTTCTTCGCTGATTTCCATCCCACGCTCTGCCAAGAATTCTTTCACTCTATTGAGTATTTTCTCAGCATTATCTTTTGGCTTTAGGATAAATACCATATCGTCTGCATAACGCAAACTGGTGTGAATATCCTCTATTCCATCAAGTGCAATATTGGCAAGGAGAGGGCTGACGACACCCCCCTGAGGGGTGCCTTGGTCTGGAAAGTGTGGGTCAACTCCTGCTTTGAGGCATCGGTATATTCCCTTTTTAATAGATGCGGGGGCTATTACCCTCTCCATAATGGTGGTATGAGAAATACGGTCAAAACACTTTTTGATGTCTAGTTCAATTACCCTTTTGTTGATTCCGTTTGAAGATGACCTTAAGTGACCAAATAGGCGTTTTTGTACGTCTTGAGTACATCTGCCCGGACGGAATCCGTAGCTGTCACCGCTGAATAGTGCCTCATGGGCAGGCTCTAAGGCATATTTAACTAGACATTGCCATGCTCTGTCAGCCAATGTCGGAACTTTGAGCACCCGGGTTTTTCCGTTCTTTTTAGGGATTGGTACTTTCCGGAGTCGATTATGCTTCCAGTCAGGTGCATAATCGTTCAATGCTTCTACTAATTCCCATCGCTGTCTGTAGTTTAGGCTTGACAGGCCATCCACTCCAGCCGTTCTCTTACCTTTATTTAATTGTGACACTTGACGGACGGCCAAAAGCTGCGCTGCTCGGGACTTCAGTATCAGTTTCTGTAGAGACCGCGCCTTCTTCAAGTCACCAGCCCGAACTGCTTTATACACACGCTTTTGTAGGCGGAATAGGTTTTGGCGGAGTTTCTTCCACTTTTGCTTCTTCCAAAGTTCACTATGATTGCTCACGTGTCTAACTATGCTCTCCAATAAACCTGTATATTCTGAATACCCGTGCCCAGTTTAAGAGCACATCCTACCCGACAGTGGGGATTAAGTTTGGCATAACTTACTACAAGAACGACCCTCTTGCAGACCCATTATTTGCTGTCGTTTTTACTTGTTCCGTCTGTTGGATTGTTATGACGATTTAGGGCAGTCCATTTCGCCCATCCTCATCTCAGAGATTACTACTATCGTCCTAACAATGTAGTGAGAATAAGAGGATGCCATCTACACGTATTTAACAGGTTTGTAGTGTCATTATAGGACGCTTTTCCAGGAACTTTTGCTGCTGTTACCCATATCGCCTTCCCATTAGCGGCAGTGTGACGCAACCTGTTCGCCTCTGATTCCGCCCTGATGCCAGCTTCACTCTGATGAAATGCCGTTCATCTCGGTGTGGCCAGGTAGGGTGTCACTTATCTCCTAAAGGGCAGGGCTTTCACCTGCATCCGCCAGACAGTTAGGTTTGTGATTTACTCACGCGCCCTCTGAATCATACCCCTCCCGTTTCGGGAGGCTCCATACTCAGAAACAAGCCGCACTGGGACATAATATTTAGTTATCTCCTGTAAAGGGGACCAAGAGCCAGCCTTCCAGCCTGCGAAAACTCTTAGGCTGGCTCTTCCCGTGGATTTTAACGTATCGGGTAGGTCGGTGGGGTTACCCCCACTTCGCCCCCATAGCACCGTGCGAGCAAGTTACCAAGCACACGGCGCAACCATATCATGTACGTGTTGTTTTTAATCGACTATTCATCTCGTTTATTAGACGGTTTTGTGCCTTTTGGTTTTTGGTTCCGTTTTTTACGAGAGAGGGTTTTGTTTCCTGTTCTAAGCATTTTTAGAGTTTCAGGATTAGTCGCCCCCAGGGCATGTATTTTGGCATGACAAATCTGGTGGAGGTAAATCAGATTTTTATTTTCGTCCTTACCTCCTTCACTTTTAGGTATGATGTGATGTAGGTGGATTTCTTCTCCTCCTATTAATCCTTGTCGACAGACCGGGCATTTATAATCTTGTCTGTTGGCAATTTTACATCTACCTTTAGTTAATCTGCTTCTGGCCGTGAATTGTTGTCTTTTGGTTTTCCTTTCTTCCCAGAAATCTTTGAGTTCCGGGTTATCAGGTGTGTAATCGTGAGGAATTTGGACGTGTCTGGTTATTTTAATCCAGGCCAGTTTTTCTAAGTATCCCTCACTCTGACCAAAGACCCAATTGTCCTCCCTTCCTGGGCACCACTTTCCAAAGTATTTGTTTGACACCCACGTCGGATTTTTCTTCCCGTGGATTCTTCTTCCCCATCTTTGGAGTTTCCAGTAGATGTAACTGTCCACTTTGGAGAATATTTCTTTGGATACTGCCCCTTCATGATAGTTGCCCCAACCTCTTATAATCGGATTTATTTCCTTAATTACCTCCGCTTGGGTGGCGTTTTTCAGACCTTTGAAAGTACTTCGGATTTTTTCCTTTATTTTCCTTATACTTTTCTTCGAGGGTTTGATTAGGGTAACTAGCTGGGTTTTCTTGGTGGTGGTTTTATATTTCCGGAAATTCCACCCCAAGAAGTCAAAACCATCCGTTAAGTGGGTTATATGGGTTTTTTCTTCAGATAGTCTAAGTCCTTTTCTGGTTAACCATTCTTCTACGATTACCTTGGCGTTCGCCGCATCTTCTTCTGATTCTGTTAAGACTATGAAGTCATCGGCAAAGCGGACGTATGTTCTACCAGTTTTATTTACCCAATATCCTCCCTTTTTGTTTCGGGTGTCTTTGTGCCAGGTGTATTTAATTCCTAACTCTTCCTCTAATCCGTGGAGAGCAATGTTTGCTAGAAGGGGGCTAATGATTCCTCCCTGAGGAGTTCCTTCCTCAGTGTTATGGAATACGCCTTTGTGGATGTAACCAGCTTTTAACCATTGTTTAATTAAGTTTTTTGCTGGAAAATTTCCTATTTCTTCTAGCAATGGTTGGTGGGCTATATTGTCGAAGCATCCTGCTATGTCTGCTTCAAAGACCCACCATTTCCTATTTCTTTCCCCTTGGATGTTCTTGAAAATCCTCTGTTGGGCATCTTGGGGACATCTTCCAGGTCTAAATCCATAGGATGTAGGCTCGAAGTTTGCTTCCCAGTATGGTTCCAACGCATTTTTGACCATTGCTTGTATGCATCGGTCGGTTATGCAAGGGATTCCCAAAGGTCTTTTTTTCCCGTTGGGTTTAGGGATGTAGATACGTTTTGTGGGGAGAGGTTTCCAGGCTTTATAAGTGGTGAGGGAATCGACCAATTCTCCTCTTTCTTTGGGTGTTAGGGATACCTTCCCATCTACTCCCGCTGTTTTTTTACCACTATTCTTTTGGGTAGCCTGTCTGACAGATACCAGTGTGTTTGAATAACTACGGAGTAATAGTCTCTGTAGTTTATTCACCAATGATACATTTCCTTCACACGCTGCTCTGAAGATTCTTCTTCGGAGTTTTATAACCACTTTATTGGCTTTTTTCCAGTTTATGGAGTGCCAGTCAGTGGGAGATTTAGTTACGATACCCTTGTCCGTATTCGGATTGTCGGGTTCTATCTTTTCCGAAATCATTTGGAGAAGTTCTTCCTTAGGAATTTCAGTTTAGCTATGTTATGGTACCGAAATTTAGCACTCTTTCGAGTTATGGGATATTCCCACTATCCGACCAGTTATGGATTTCTGTTCCTTTTCAGGTGTCGGCTTTCCCTTGGTTCGGTCTTCTACCGAGCTGAGAGTTATACCTCTTCTTACGATTTGGCTACCTATATCAATCGACCTCGATATAGGACTCAACCCGGCTTACCCGGTTACGCGCCACATAGATACGATGAAATTGGTTGCCGTCTATACTCCGAGTCCTCTTTGGGGTTCAAATATCAGCGTCGCGGGTCACTGTATTCGGGAGCTGTCCCTACCATTACCGCTTTGTCAGTAGGGTCAATAATCACGAAGCCTTATGACAACGGTTCCTCTCGTCAACCTATTTTCATCTTTCCCTGGAGGGGTACCTGTGCTTCGGTATTGCTTCGGTTTCCTCCTTTTCCCTCTAGCTGTGAGACATCATGATACAGGATAATATCAGATTTCTCCGGTATGTCCTTCTCTTTAATGCCCCTTTGGGTGGGAACCGGCCTGAACCCTGGCCGGGAGAAGATTTTACCTTCTCACTATCTGGTGCGCCTTTCTTCGGTCGCCCCCACCATTTCATTGTATCACAAAAAAGACTATATTATAGCATAGTTTTAAAATTTTTGTAACAAATTTTTTTTGAGGGAGTAGGGAATCGGGAATCGGGAATCGGGAATCGGGAATCGGGAATCGGGAGTGTGGGGAGTGTTCCCCCCTTGTTAAGGGGGGTTAGGGGGGATCTCCAGTTGGGGTTTAGCTGAGGGAAAGCGCGATCGCATAACTTTTGCCTTTTGCCTTTTGCCTTTTGCCTTTTGCCTTTTGCCTGTTCCCTGTTCCCTGTTCCCTGTTCCCTGTTCCCACCACCGATGTAAACTAATGATTCACGATGATTTACTTGCTCTAAGACCTTGCTACTCAATAACAAATTGATGAAATTTAGACTAGGTTCGTTTATCCTGCTTCTGTGCCTATATTTGCAGAGTTGTACTCAATCTCCTGAGGTCGGGTCTGGGCAACAAAAGCTAATCTTAACAGGAGCAAGTACTGTTGCTCCTTTAGTTTCAGCTTTGGGTAAAAGATTTGAAGAGCAAAATCCAGGGATTCGTATTGATGTACAAACGGGGGGTTCCTCTCGTGGACTAGCAGATGTACAACAAGGACTTTCTGATATTGGTATGGTTTCTCGGACTCTGACAGAAGATGAAGCCGTTGGGATGGAAGTTTTTGTGCTTGGACGGGATGGAATTAGCATCATTATTCATGGTGATAACCCCTTAACAGAAATCACTAGCAAACAGGTCAAAGCTATCAGCACTGGTCAAATCAAAAATTGGCAAAGCTTAAATAAAAATGATGCCCCGATCACCTTTGTCCACAGAGCAGAAGGACACTCAACACTAAAGAAATTTCTGGAATACTTTGGAGTGAATAATTCAGAGGTGAAGGCGGATGTGATAATTGGGGATAATCAACAAGGCATAAAAACTGTTGCAGGTAATCCCAATGCTATTGGTTATGTCTCCATTGGTGCTGCTGAATATAGTATGCAGGAGGGTATATCCATCAAGCTTCTGGCACTGGATGGGGTTGAAGCAACCAGTGAAGCAGTCGCTAATGGCAGTTTTCCGTTGCTTCGGCAACTAACTCTGGTGACTAAAGGAAACCCCACTGGATTAGCAAAGGAGTTCATCACATTTGTTCAGGGTGAAGACAATTATGATATCGTTCGGCTACAAAAATTTGTGCCCCCGAAAAATTGATCGGGTTCTAGCTTGGACTGTACGAGGAATTGCTTCTGTGGTAGGTATACTCGTTGTGGTCATTACAGGGTTCTTGATCATTGAATCTTTACCAATTCTTGATGACATCGGGATATTAGCCTTTTTGACCGATGCTAGCTGGAGTCCCGCTCAAGGATTCTATAACCTCACCCCGATGTTGGTGGGTACCCTATTGGTGGTAACAGGAGCAGTGGTGCTAGCCGCTCCCGTTGGGATTTTGTCGGCTTTGTTCTGCCACTATTACGCTCCTCCTTTCCTAGCTAGTTTCTACCGTCGCTTACTGGAGTTAATGGCGGGATTTCCTGGAGTAATTTATGGACTTTGGGGACTGGTAGTGTTAGTGCCACTGATTAATCGCCTCCATCCACCAGGAACCAGTATACTAGCAGGAATACTAATGTTAGCTCTACTGATTATTCCTACCATTGCCCTCACCGTAGACGCTACTTTAGCAGAGATGAACCAAGTTTATTGGCAGGGAGCAGCTTCTCTAGGATTGTCCCGTTGGGGGACAATTTTGGGCATCATGCTACCCGCTGCGCGACTGGGGGTATTTACTGGCATTATCCTAGGGATTGGACGAGCTTTAGGGGAAACGATGCTGGTGTTAATGGTCTGTGGTAATGTGCCTCAGATTCCAGATACACTGTTCGATCCGATTCGGACTTTACCCGCTAACATTGCTTTGGAAATGGCTTTTGCCCTGGGCAATCATCGTTCATCCCTGTTTGTAACTGGATTGTTGTTGCTGGCAGTGAGTCTGTTTCTGGCGCTCTTGGCAGAAGCGATCGCAGAAGAAAAACACATATACTAGTAGAATTGCCTGTTAGTTGGGTCACCATCCCCTACTGAGTTATTGCACTGTTAGGTTCCATGGCTCTGTTTTCTTCTAACTCTCATGCTGCCCATTCGTCTAAAGGCTCTAAAAAACGGAAATTTTTGAGTGACTCTCGCCATCATCGGCATCGGAGCAAGATTGCTTATCGAGACCGACTGTTGAGGATCATTGTCTGGTTCGTCGCTTTGTCCGTCGCAGCTAGTTTCGCGATAATTCTGGGGCATTTGGTTTGGTATGGATCTAGCCATTTATCTTGGGAGTTCCTGACCACAGACCCTCAAAATGCTGGTCGAGAAGGAGGTATTGCCTCGATATTGGTTTCAACGGCATTGATTTTAGGGGTTTGCCTAGCAGTAGCCCTCCCCCTGGGGTTGGGAACTGCCATCCTGTTAGCTGAATTTACCGCCACCAATAACTTATTTAGTCGGTTGGTGCGACGCAGTTTGGATATGTTGGCAGGAGTTCCTTCCATTGTCTTTGGTTTGTTTGGCAATGCCTTTTTCTGTGTTACCCTTGGTCTTGGCTTCTCTATCCTGTCTGGAGGATTGACCTTGGCCTGTATGGTGCTGCCGATCTTGATTCGTTCCATTGAGGAAGGGCTGCGGGCTGTTCCTGAAGAATACCGTTTGGGGGCTGCATCCTTGGGAATCTCACGGACTAGTACCCTCATACATCTACTGTTACCTGCTGCTGTTCCCAGTTTAGTAGCAGGCTTAATTTTGGGAGTTGGGAGGGTAATCGCTGAAACAGCGGCGTTGATTTACACCAGTGGCTATGTCGATCGCACACCCACCTCTTTATTTGATTCTGGAAGGGCGTTGTCGTTGCATATTTATGAGCTATCCATGAATGTCCCTGGGGGGGATGATAATGCCTATGCCTCGGCTGTGATATTAGTTATATTTATCCTGTTGATCAATACCACAGCGATTTACCTAGGGAAGCAATGGCATGATCGCAGTCTTCAGCAGTAAAAATGTATCATAACTAACATTAATGAGTCAGTTTTCATCCCAGGCAAAACCAGTCATTTCTCCTCCTATGGACAACTGGGGCTTTCCTAGCTTATCCACGGATCGGCTCAGTTTATACTATGGTTCGAAACAGGCACTAGAGGATATCACCCTGTCAATTCCACAGGGTTCTATCACTGCCTTGATTGGCCCATCTGGTTGTGGCAAGACCAGCTTTTTGTATTGTCTCAATCGCTTAATCGATCTGATCCCCAACTGCCTAGTTTATGGTAAGGTTTGGTTGGGTGATTCAAATATTCTTCACCCTAAAACTGATACTATCGCTCTCCGCCGTCGGATTGGGACGGTTTTGCAGAAACCAAATCCTTTCCCATTCTCAATCTGGAAAAATATTGCTTTTCCGTTGAAAGAGCATGGTATTATAGACCGTCGTCAAATTAATGGAATTGTTGAGAGGGTGCTCAAAAATGTTAAGCTCTGGGACGAAGTCAAAGATAGGCTGACAGCCTCAGCATTGCGCCTCTCGGGAGGCCAAAAACAACGTCTTTGCATAGCCCGTACCCTCGCCTTGGCTCCAGAAATTATTTTGATGGATGAGCCTTGTAGTGCCCTAGACCCCATTTCTAGTGGGGTTGTCGAAGACTTGATTGCTAGTTTGCGGGGGAAATACACTGTGGTGATTGTCACCCACAACCTGGCTCAAGCTCGACGGATTGCAGACTATGTGGCGTTATTCTGGGTTCAGTCTGGCTCTGGACGCTTAATTGAATTTGGCCCAGTCGAGCAAATCTTCCAGAATCCCCAACATTCCATTACAGCAGAATACATCAATGGTCAGCGTGGATAAGGGAATCCTACCACACACTAAGAATCCCAAAGGCTAATTGTAATGAACCAAAATTTACAACTATCCACAGACAACTACTATTCCCAGCCCCGGGAGCAAGGTAAAAGTATTTACACTATCTGGGAAGAAGGAAAAGCCTATAAAGACTCGATCACACCGACAACTTACGACACCAACTACCGAGAATTCATTACCAATAAAATTGAATCCTTGCTTAACTACGAAGTCACTAGCAATATCTTAAGTATTGGGAGTGGCAACGCTTTTGTTGAAAGCGATTTACATAAAAAAGGCTATAACGTCATAGCCAATGATGTTAATGAAGATGCCATTGAAATTGCTCGAAACAAAGGATTGCCCGTGGTTTTTGCTGATGTAAATCAGTGGGAACCGGAACAAAAAAATTTTGATTTAATTTACTGTGATGGGGTGGTTGGACACTTATACAAACCAGAAGTGGGTTTAACTAAGCTCTTCAGTCGTTTACGAGATTGGTTAGTGTCTAAACAGGGTATTCTTCTGATTTCTAATGATGCAGCAGTGATCAACGCTCCTGTACATCCTCACCCAAGAGTGAAAGGCTTTTATTGGTTTTCGGCAGATTATTTGCGTTCGGAGTTACTTAGCGCTGGTTTTGAAGCCGTTGAGAACGAAAATTTCATCTATCACCGTCCCCTTACAGGAGAAAAAGAACGGTTGATTTTAGAAGCGCAAGTCAGAAGTTAGAAGTCAGAAGTCAAAAGTAAGCTATGACTAAGAGGATATCTGAAAAGTTTTTTGATACTGAATTTTGCCCCCCTAGGGCGTGTTTTCAAAGTTTTCCGCAAGATTATGATCCCCCCCAGCCCCCCTTAAAAAAGGGGGGAGCCATACTCAAAGTCCCCCTTTTTTAAGGGGGATAATGGGGGATCTCCAAGTTTGAAGACACGCCCTAGCCCCCCAATTCTGGGGGGAACAAGAATCAATTTGCTTCTAAAAGTCCCCCGAGCGAGGGATTGCTCGCTCGGGTGATTTAGGGGGCTGCGTAGTGGTATAATGCTGGATTAGTTCAGTTATGGATTTAGGACTACAAGGCAAAATTGCTTTAGTGACGGCATCGAGTCGAGGCATGGGTAGAGCGATCGCAGAGGGCTTGGCCGCTGAAGGGTGTCAGGTGATTATTTGCGGTAGAGATAAGGATAACTTACTCAAGGCTGCCCAGCAAATAGAAGCCAAGACGGGACAAGTCATTACACCTATCCCAGTGGATCTTGAGCAACAAGATAGTATCTCCCAATTGCTAACGGGCATTACCAATCAATTTTCCACCATTGATATTGTCGTCAATAACGCAGGTGGTATGCCCTACAAGCGCCACTATGAACTAAACCAGGAGGATTGGCAGCAATCATTCGATCTCACCTTTATGAGTCAGGTGACTATAGCTGAAGCCTTACTCCCTTTGATGAAAAAACAGTCTTGGGGTAGGATTATTTTTGTGACTTCAGTAGCAGCAAAACAGCCAGGTATGCTGATTGCCCATTCCCAACGAGCAAGTGTTGTCGCCTATGCTAAAACCCTTGCTAATGAATTGGGGCAGCATAACATTCTGGTTAATAGTATCTGCCCTTCTTTTGCAGTTACGGATAAGTTCTATGAAGTGGCTGATGAAGTAGCTAAGAGACAGGGTAGTTCTCGGGAACAAGTGATCCAGCAATGGATGAAAAGTGTTCCCCTCCGTCGCCCTGCAACTGCTGAAGAAGTGGCTAATTTAGCAGTATTTCTGGCTTCGGAAAAAGCGAGTTATATCACTGGAACCTGTATTCAAGTTGATGGGGGATTTGTGAAAAGTTTGTTTTAATTAGGTTTTAGGGATTTTAGGTTCAACAATAAATCTAAAATTCACTAAAAAAATGGATATATAGCAATCCTAAATCAGTTGTAAAATATGCAAAATCTGAAATTGCTGCTGGGCAAGGGTTATAGCGATAGCTTCGGCAACTATATTTTACGAATCATTTAGGACTGCTATATTAAGTTTATTAACTTTTTAGATCAAGTTAATTATTTGGTATGATACTGTGAAATAGGATAGACAGTCACAGTTAACCTGCCAGAAAGAGATCACAAGAGGCTGTTTTGGTATAATCTCTGCACAGTACTTAAGATTAGTTGTGAAAGATAACTTCAGTTTTGAACAGAGTGAATTAACCACACACCAAAGCTATGACCAAAGCTATGAGGAATTGTTGGGTGCTTGTCAGCAGCAGCTCGAATTAGAACCTAGTAATCCAGATACCTATATCGCTTTAGGAGACTTGCTTCGACAACACCCAAACCAATTAGAAGAAGCTTTAGAAGCTTATCAAAAAGCAATTAATTTAACGTCTAGCCACAATACCTCAGCCTATCGAGGAATTAAGAAGGTGATCAAGCAGGCTGCCTCTGTTGCTAAAATTAATCAACCGCCCTATGAAAAAATTATTTTACATACAGCAATAGGTGGTCTTTGCAACCGTTTGCGGATCTTATGTTCTTACCTTTGCCTGAGCTACTTTTGGGATATTCCCTTATTTCTGTGCTGGTATCCTGAAGATGCTTGTAACTGTTATTTCCAGGAGCTGTTTGAACCTGTCTGTGCCACTATATCTCCTCAATCAATGGTACAACTTTTTACTAGGGAAAATTGTGCCCAAACATTATACGTATATTTAGATAAGAATGCCTACATAGGCATGAATGTCTATGAAAGATATCTTAAGGAAAATCTAGATCGTGAGACATTTAGAAGGCAGTACCTAGAATTTGTTAGGAAATTAAAACCTAAACAAGACTTACTTCAATCTATAGAGAAATTTAAACAACAGCATTGGACAGATAATATCATTGGTCTACATATTAGACGCACGGACTTATTTAACCATCTAAAGTACAAACAGCTAGAATCAAATTTTTCTTCGGATGAGATGTTTATTAGCGCAATAGAAATGGAAATATCTAATGGCTGCTCCAAGTTTTTTTTGGCTACAGATAATCAAACAACCCAAAAAATTATCTACCATAAATTTCCCCAAAAAATTATTAGCTATTGTCAAGCTTTCAATAGTGAAAATAAACGTCAAACAACTGTTAAAAATGCTGTAATAGATCTATACTTGCTTTCTAATTGCCAAAAAATAATCGGTTCTTACTACTCCAGTTTTAGCGAATATGCTGCTGATTTAGGCAATATTCCTTTAATGTACCCCTAAGGTAATGATTATTTCTCACAAGTACCAATTCATTTTTATAAAAACAACCAAAACTGCTGGAACAAGCATCGAAATCGCTTTATCTAAATTTTGTGGTAGCGAAGACATTATCACCCCGATTTATCCAGAAGAAGAAATGAGGACACAATTGGGCTATCGAGGTGCTCAAAACTATCAAGCTGATGGTTTCTATAATCATATTCATGCTGCGGAGATCAAAAAGTTGATTGGAGATGAGGTCTGGAACAGCTACTACAAGTTTTGTTTCGAGAGAAATCCTTGGGATCGTTTTGTATCCTATTACTATTGGCGTTATCAACTAGAACCACGTCCAACTATTGCTGAGTTTTTAGAGTCAGAGTTCAAACCTCTGTTTTTCCTGAGGAGGACGGGGTTTAAATTGTATACTATTGAGGGAGAGATCGCAGTAGATAGAATTTGTCTTTATGAGAATCTCAATGAAGAATTAGAACAATTAAGGATTCGATTAGGGCTACCTGAAACCTTACAATTGCCTAGAGCTAAATCTTCTACCAGAAAAGATCAGCGAAGCTATCGCGAAATTTTAGACGAAAATACCCAAAAACTAATCCGAGAGACTTTTAGTAAAGAAATTAGCATGTTTGGTTATGCTCTGTAACGATTTCCAATGTGTTTTTGTTCATATCCCCAAAGTGGCTGGAGAAAGCATTGAGGGTTTTTTTTCTAGCTTGCTTGGTGTCACCAGAGAGATGTTGCTGCTTAGATCTAATAGAGATCCGAAACTAGGCCCGGAGCAGCTCTCCCATCTAACAGCACAAGAATATGTTAGGTTTGGGCATATGACAGCAGAACAATTCAAGTCTTATTATAAATTTTCTTTTGTCCGAAATCCTTGGAAACGATTAGCATCTGAATATATTTTTAAAAGATATATAGACAAATTTGAGTTTAAGGACTTTGTTTTTAACAATTTCCCCAAACCAGATGATTATAGTGATGCCTCTCGACATGTCTTACCGCAGTATGATTTCCTTTATGACTCTCAAGGAAATCTTTTGGTCGATTTTGTGGGCAGATTTGAGAACCTGCAAGCAGATTTTAATATTGTCTGCCAAAAGCTGGGAATAAAAGAGACTCAACTTCCTCATCTGAATTCAAATAAACAAAACAAGATTGTGAAGGGGTACAAACAGGAGTACAAACCTTATTTGGAGTATTATGATGATGAAACGAAAGAATTTGTAGGAAAAATTTATAAAAAGGATATTGAAACTTTTGGCTATAGGTTTACCGATTAATAATTAACTATTTGAGTTTTATTAAGCTGTCAGATATCTAAATTGCACAATTAGCTATAGAATATACAGACGGTGGTAAGCTTATTGATATAAGTGTTTCATAGATAATAAATTGTCTCCGGAGACGTTTTTTTTTGCAGGTAGGTAAAATTTTTTGCTATAATTAACCTACTAACTCCATAACTAGCAATAAGGTGCTCAACCGGTTGCCCACCTGTAGTATTTTGAAATTATTTGTAAAACATGCCCATCCAATTTGATTTAGCCAAATATCTTAACCCTATATTTGTTGAAACCGGAACCTATAAGGGTCACGGAATTGCTGCTGCTTTAGCATCAGGCTTTACCAAAATCTACAGTATTGAAGTTTCTCAAGAGTTTTACGAGCAATCGGTACAACGATTTAAATCAGAAATTGCTCAAGGAACTGTAGAAATCATCTTAGGAGACTCATTATCTTGTTTAGCAGAGGTAATTCAGACCATCGACTGTCAAATAACCTTCTGGTTAGATGCTCACGAGACACTGGGTTATCAGGGTAAAAAGTCTTGCCCCCTGTACGAGGAACTTGATGCGATCGCTAATCATCCCATAAAAAACCATACCATCCTAATTGATGATCTGCGTCTACTATCACAACAAGGTTGGGGTGAATCAGTTGTCAAAGATGACATCATTGAAAAGCTTAAACAAATCAATCATAATTACTCCCTGAGCTATGAAAATGGTAAAATAGAAAATGATGTTTTAGTGGCTCTTGCTGATACCTCCCTGGCTGTGGGTGCTGATTTAAAGTGATTTAAAGTAACTATTGATCATAAGCAAAAATTCATTTTTGTTGAACATGGCTACTAACTCTAGTAAACCTAATTTTTTGTGTATTGGGGCTCAAAAAGCCGGGACAACCTGGTTATATCATAATCTCAAGGGACACCCTCAAATATGGCTACCTGCTTATAAAGAAATACACTATTTCGATGAGATTCATCTCGATAAAAGTACAGTAACCAGAATAGAAAGAAATAGACTATCGACGTTGAACAGGGAGCTAAACAAAAAACTTAATGGTGAAACTATTAGGTATAGCTACCTTAAGTTTTTGGCTCATCTGGCATTTTCTGAAGTCAAAGATGACCAGTGGTATTTGTCCTTATTCAAGGAGGCGACATCGGAAGAGGCTATAGGTGAAATAACCCCTGCCTATTCAGCTTTACCAGAACTAGGTGTTAAACACATCAAACGTTTATTAGGCGATATTAAGATTATTTATATTTTACGTAACCCCATAAAAAGGGCATGGTCACAGGTAGTTACCTCAAGGCGTTGGGATACTCTCGATTATCAACAGATTAGTTATGAAGAGTGGGTCGAGATGATCGATGCAAAATATAGTTTACTTAAAGGGCATTATACCAGAACTATAACTAATTATGAAAAGTATTTCGCTCAAGACAAAATACTTTATTTATTCTACGATGATATTTGCCTAAATCCTGCTACTTTGCTCCAAAAAGTTTGTGATTTTTTAGAGATAAAGTATGAAGAAGGATATTTTAAATCGACGATAAATTTTCTGTTCAATAATAGCCCTAAAATGGATATACCTGAAAAAGTGGAAAAGTACTTAACTGAAAAGTATAAAGAACAAGAGGAGTTGATAATAGAAAGATTCCAACCTGCTAGTTTCAAGCTATAGTATTTGGGTGCATCTCATATTTAAAAATGTTCTGTAGGGTGCGTGATAAGACGGACTAGCCCTGATTGTCGCGGTAGCCAGTATTGGAAAAGTCCGTCCCGTAACGCACCACCGCGTCAAATCGCAAAAGTGAGATGCACCCTAGCATTTGTTAGTGAATCAGGTATAGAGACTAAAGAATGAAACCAAAATTTATCCTAGTTGTTGGTCTCCAAAAATCAGGAACATTCCTCTTAAGACAACTCCTAGCTGAATCTGGATTAGTAGAACATCCATTTGAAGAAGGAGAAGGACAGGATTTTTGGGGCAATGTACCCCCCTTTACTCCCCGTGGTTTTCCCGCAGGAACGATTTATCAAAGGAGTGGAGGTGAAATGGGTCATGAAATTGGGGAGGAGGATGCTACCCAGGAAATCAAAAATTGTTTACTAGAGCGCTTAGCAAATCTAGAAATACAATCATCTCTTATTGTAAACAAAAATCCTTATAATGTACTTCGGATTCCCTGGCTCAGAAAACTTTTCCCCGATAGTTTTATTGTTGGCATAGTTCGTAAACCTGTTCCCAATGTCTTTTCTTTACTGAAAAGGTTTACATGTCGTCAGGGATATAGATATGAGCCAGAAGAAGGTTGGTGGGGAGTAAAACCTAAAAACTGGCAACAGCTAATTGATAACAACAAAATTATTCAATGCGCTCATCAATGGAAAGCTGTTAATGGCAAACTGTTACAAGATCAAAATTTGCTTAATTTAATTGTCAGTTATGATCAGGTTTGTTCATGCCCCCTAGGAACTGTAGAAAAAATTCTCAGTTTAATTGAGGGGAAAGAAGTTAAAGTATCAGTAGACTACCCGGTAATCCAATGTTTTGATGATGAATACCAAAGGGGAGCGCGGCTTTTATCAAAAAAACGATCTCCTGATGGTTCTGCTGTCTTGGATAGTTCCTGGCTACAGCAAGAAAAGATTGAGATCCAAGCTTTGCAGGAGACGGATATTGCTCTAATAGAAGAAATTTGCGCTCCTGTATCTGAGCATTTTTTCGGCTAAACTAATTAATTGACTGTTCCCTGGCCACAGCGCTATAAAATTATTTATGATTTCGCAAAATATTTTAATCGCTATCGGTTATTTTAAAACTGGCTCTTCTTGGCTTGACCGTCACCTTTTTAAAAATCCGTCATCAGGCTTCATTTGGTGGAGTGACCCCTCGCTGCGACATCAAGTCGTTGGCCCCCATCCGTTGGCGTTTGATCTAGCAAAATGTAGTGAGCAAATTCAAAGCTCTATTCCTTCAACCTTAGATGATCAAATTCCCGTTATTGCCGTGGAACGCTTATCTGGAAACCCCCATTCAGGTGGTTACGACAGCAAAGAAATCGCGGATAGACTTATTGCCTTGTTTCCCAAGGCTCGCATTCTGATTGTGATTAGGGAACAAAAGCAGATGATTCTTTCAACTTACAATCAATATGTACGTGCCAGTGGCCCATGTTCTCTAAGCAATTACATCGGACAACCGCAACTTCGAGGTTATAAAATACCCCTCTTTAGCCTCGACCACTTTGCCTATAATTTCCTGATAGATTACTATCAGAAACTGTTCGGTCGCTCCAATGTACTAGTGTTACCTTACGAGCAATTTAAAATCGATCCCAAACGCTTCGTTTCACAAATTTTAGCATTTAACGGAATTAAAGATTGTGCTGCTATTGTTGAAACCTTGCCTTATCATGACCGTGTGAACAGTTCACTCTCATGGATGGCAACACTCTTGATGGGTACTTTAAATCCGTTGATTATGAAACCCTCACAACTCAATCCCAGTCCATTACTGCCTTTCAAGGTTTGTAATCGTCGATTTGTGAGTTATTTGCAAGAACTGGAGAGGAAATTACCCCTAGCTATTCTTAAACCCTGTAACTCGGCTATCAAAGGTAGGCTCATGGCAAAAATCACTGAAGTGGTTGGTGATTACTATCAAGAAAGTAATGCTATCACCTCCGAGTTAATCGGGATTGATCTGAGTCAATACAACTACGATATGCCAGTGGATTACAGTTTTTCGGCTGGCGATGGCACAGAATCTAACGGCAACCTTGCTAATAACCAAGTATTAAGTTCTGCTTCCAGTTCAAAATTGGACTGAAATAAAGGATTAATCGGTAAATTTTCAGCCTTGAACATGCCATGATAATGAATGTGAATGAGAGAATGAGAACTCTTAAATTGTAATAATGGTTGTCGTTTATTAATATTTATAATCGGATAGTTATAGACAGGTTCTAAAATCTGAACCCGGTCTGTAATTCCCCAGATAGCTGTTGATAAAGTAGTTTGATCCTTTGGCCAAATAGATCCCTGTTTTGGCTCTAGTCCCTGGCGGTAAACAGTGATCAGATCGTCCTGCCATTTGCTAAATATGCCTTTACTCGCTCTGACTGCTACTAAGCCAGCGTTATAACAAGCTTTAATCACAACCCCTTGCACAAACGTCTCGATCAAGGGGATACTCTCGTAATCGACACCGCAATAGTTACACAAAAGATGCCAGTAATTATCGTAGGGATCATCTGGCGAACCAGAAGTACAGATTGATTTCCAACTAACTGGCCGGACAGCAACATCATAACTATCTAGTAACTCCAATGCAGTTGGTTCGCGAAAAAATAACGTATCACTGTCGATAAATACTAAAAATTCGTGTTTTTTCTGATTCTCAATATAAGCATTAGCTAAGATTTTGTTGGCGTAGGGATCCTGGGCAAATTCATCATTTAGTACCAATTCAATATGCTCAACACTAAGTTTGTCTAAGCGTTTTTTTGTCTCTGGGGAAATCTCATGACCTACCCTAGGAGAAAAAGCGTAGATCGGACATTGACTAAAGCGACCTCCGTAACAGCGAATACTTTCATATAGTAGAAGAGACTGAGTTTCTAGATGGCCGGATTCTATACAGGTAATAAAAGCTAAGTTGGGTGTCGTCATCTATTGTTTATGGTTAACTATTTGATTTGTAGCACTTTTTAAGATACTATCAAAGTTTAAGACGAATATAGCAATTCTCATAGCTATGAGGTAGACAATTTATGAATTTTAGGGAACAGGGAACAGGGAACAGGGAACAGAGAAGAGGGAATAGCGATGCGCTGCATCGCTATTCCCGGGAGCAGGTCAAATTTGCCGAACAAATGAACTACTTGACAAAAACTAAAAATTATGTAATTGAGCCGGTCTTAGTTGCAGAACAGATCAACTTAATACCATATGAGCTTGGCTTTTACTCATCAGGGGGCTATAGATCAGGTAAAAATATTAGGCGATAGTGACATGCTCCCCCTATTACCTATTACCCATTACCTATTACCCATTACCCAGATAATGTACTTTTTTTCTGCATAAGTGACATGCTCCCCTGTTCCCTGTTCCCTGTTCCCGTCTTGATGCAGTCGCTCATGGGGGAAACCACGGCAGTCGCTCATGGGGGAGACCACGGCAGTCGCTCATGGGGGAAACCACGGCAGTTGCTCATGGGGGGAACCCCCAAGACCGCACTGCCTCCCCAAGACCGCGCTGCCTCCCCAAGACCGCGCTGCATCGCTGTTCCCTGTTCCCTAAAATCCCGAAATTGTGTACCTCATAGCTATGAAAATTGCTATTATAGTTTATTAACACTCAACAGTCAACCGCTATCTCTATGGAACAATCAAACCAAATAAACCTCAAAATTCCTATTCTTTTAGGAAGCTGTAGGACGGGAAGACAAAGCTTGAAGGTAGCTCAGTTCATTTTCAAAGAATTATCCCAAAACTATCCCCTTAAAACTGAAATAATTGACCTGGCTGAGTATAATATACCTATGCTAGAGGAGCGATTAAAGGAAATGGAAATTTTACCCCCTGATTTATCACGATTCTGCTCTAAGCTGACCCAAGCGGATGGTATTTTGATTGTTGCTCCAGAATACAAAAATGGATACCCAGGAGTATTAAAAAATGCCCTTGATTATCTTGAACCCCAGGCTCTAAGGTATAAGCCCATTGGTATTTGTACCGTATCTTCTGGGGGATTTGGAGGACTTAATTGTCTGGCACAATTGCGATTAGTTTGCCTAGCTTTAGGGGGTTTGCCCATTCCAGATAAATTACCTATTTCCCATGTTAAAGAAATGTTTGATATCAATGGTAACTTATCCGATTTAGGGTTTACAACCAAGCTTAATTCCTTTATTAAGGAACTAATTTGGTACACTGAAGCGATATTCAGGTCACTTCGGGAGAGTTCGGAACCATGACTAGTGTATACTGATTTGTATGGGCTGTCAACCTAGGTCGAAGCTGATTCTGGCTCCTGTCTCCTGTCTCCTTCTTGAATCTAATACCTGACACCTAAACTTCATTTCCATTAGCATGTCCATTCTTTACATTGCTAGCCTTTCATAGACTTACATAAGCTTAGTTTACAGTTTACAGTAATGGAAGAAAAACTGCTTAACAATCAAATCCCAGAGGAAAACAATCAAATCCCAGAGGAAAACATCAGTATCCCTACAACCACAAAAGAATTCTTTTGGTATGTTTTGTGGCAAGCCAATAATAAACTCCGGTGGCAATTTATTGCCTTGGCCGCTATCACGGTAATTGGGGCTTCATTAGTGATGCTGAAGTCTTATCAATTAAAAGTAATTCTAGATGGCTTTATAGCAGCTCAGGCAAAAGGTAATCTTTCTTACCGAGACTTTTTAAGTCCTGTCCTTATTTATATCAGTTGTCTAGTCTTTGCGAAACTGATAGTTCTGCTTCGAGACTGGATTAATATATTCTCTATATCGACTTGCCATAGAGTTATTTTACGATCGTTCTTGAAGTATACTCTAGGACATTCCAGTCATTTTTTTCAAAATAATTTATCTGGAGCAGTTTCGAGCAAGTTATTTACTCTCGTGACTAGTTTCAATCGAATTGCTAATGTGTGCTTTAATAACTTCTCAAGTGTAGCCATCAAGTTTGTATATGTCTTTATTTTTTTTGTTTTAGTCCACCCAATTATCGGTCTATGTTTTGTACTATGGTTCTTGATATTTATCGGGTTAGTTGCTCCTAATTTAGCAAAAGGACTTTACAATAAAGCAAAAAATCACTCAGCGTCTAATGCTAAGATTTCTGGATTGGTAACTGATGTCTTAGGCAACCATGATGTTGTGCGCTCTTTTGCCCATGAGCAAGAAGAAATTGCTTTATTTTCTAGTCATCAGGATCAGACGATTGATAAAAAAATTGATCTGAAACTAAATACAATCAAAGTGTTTGCTGTTAAAGATTTTACCATCTTAATCAGTGAAGTTATGGTTCTATTACTTCTAGTTTATGGATTTAAACATCAATGGGTTTCCGCCGGAGATTTTGTCCTGATTGTTACCATTCTAACCAACTTTCTCAATCAAGCCAATCAACTTGTCAAACAACTGGCAGATCTAATTGAACAATTCGGTAATTGTACAGATGCTATTGAAACGTTATCTCAACCCCATGAGATTACTGATCTCGAAGAAGCCGAAGTTCTAGAAGTGAAAGCAGGAGCTATAGAATTTGCAGACGTTAGCTTTCATTATCCCTCCAGTTACAGGGTATTTGAAAACTTATCCGTGAAAATCGAACCTGGACAAAAAGTAGGGCTTGTTGGATTTTCAGGGGCAGGAAAAACCACCTTTACCAGGCTGATTTTACGTCAGTTTGACATTCAACAGGGTCAAATCCTCATTGACAATCAACCCATTAATAAAATCACCCAAGAGAGTCTACGCAGTCAAATTGCCCTGATTCCCCAAGACCCTTCTTTATTCCAGCGTACCCTGATCGAGAATATTCGCTATGGCCGTTTGGATGCCACAGATGAGGAGGTAATGGAAGCTGCTCAGAAAGCCTGTTGTCATGAATTTATTACAGAAATGTCAAAAGGCTATCAAACCCTGGTAGGAGAAAGAGGAGTAAAACTTTCAGGCGGGCAGCGGCAACGTATTGCGATCGCTAGAGCCATGCTCAGAAATAGTCCTATCCTAATCCTAGATGAAGCTACGTCTTCTCTGGATTCTATCACTGAACAAGCTATCCAGGATGCCCTAAAAAAGGTAATCGAAGGACGAACTGCCATTGTGATTGCCCACCGCCTGTCCACCCTCAGCTTTATGGACCGCATTCTCGTATTTCAGGAAGGAAAGATTATCGAAGATGGTTCAATCAATGAACTGCTATCAAAGAACGGACATTTTGCCTACCTATACAGAACCCAATCCAGCGGATTATTACCTCAGGAAAAAGAGGAATTTAAATCTAACAAATTAGAGCCAGCAGATGTAAAATAGTAACAGAGCAGAAGAGATTTTAGAAAAAATGCGTATCTACATATCGAGTAATCACCAATATCCAGCCAAGATTAATGGCACTGCATCCCAACACACTACAGATTTGCTCGCTAAAGGCTTGGCAGAACTAGGACATGATGTGTTCTACGATCTCAGAAATAATGAAATTCTAGAACCTTTACCAGACAGTGTTAATCAGGTTACGGAGCGAATGTTTGACGTTGATATTTTACAACCTCAAGATATTCCCCCATCTCGTGCATTCGATTCCCATGGTAAGCCTTGGGTCAGAACCTTCCAAGCTCCTTTTGGAAACCATGATGTTTCAGGGCTCTCAAAAGAGAATTTGATTTTTGTTTCCCGCTCCCATGCCCAAAGCTATGGTTGCGATCGCTATGTCCACAATAGTATAGATCCTGCTGAATTCATTTATTCTGAAACCAAAGATGATTATTTCATCTTTTTGGTCTGCGGTTTAGAAAGAGCTGTCTTGAAAGGATTTGGTATCGCCTTACTCTTAGTCCAAGAACTGGGCATCAAGCTAGTGGTCGCAGGTTCGAGTAAAAACGAATTTTATCAACGGCAATTTGCTGCCATGTGCCGGGAGCAAGGAGTTGACTTTGTCGGTGAAATACGGGGACCACAGAAAGCGCAATTAATCGCTTCCGCCAAAGCACTCCTGGCACCAACACTAATTAACGAACCGTTTGGCTTAGTTGTGCCTGAAGCGTTAATCTCAGGAACTCCAGTAATTTGTAGTCATCATGGAGCGTTTAAGGAAATAGTTTCCTCTGATGTTGGCTTTATTTGTCACAGGCAAAAAGACTATATTGCTGCAGTGGAAAGGCTGGATGAAATTTCTCCTCAAGCCTGTCGGGAAAAGGCAATGAGAGACTTTCATTATCGAACAATGGCTGCTAATTACCTTAAGGAATACGAAAAAGAAATATCACTCACGGTAAGTAATAATGGGTAACATGCATAAAAAATCGATTGCTGTCGTTGCTTTGACTAAGGGCTATGAAGAAAAAGAAAACTATCAAGATTTGATTGCCAGAAATAAGTCAATCAACAAGTATATTAGTAATCAATTTGATAACATTTTATTTCATGAGGGCAACCTATCACTTGCTCACCAGAAATATATTCAAAGCTTTACCCCAGAAATGGAAATAAAGTTCATCAATATTAAAACTGAATATCCCAGAACAGCATTCAAGGATTGTAAAAATAAAATTAACAATGACTTATGTCCTCCAACTAGTAGGTCTGGTAAGTTTACACTAGGATATAAGCATATGTGTCATTTTTGGTTTATAGATTTTTTAGACTACACCAATGACTACCAATATCTGATCAGAATAGATGAAGATTGTTTTATTCATAAATTTGATAACGATATAGTCGAGCTGATGGATAAAAAAAATCAAGTATTTATCTCCCCCTACTTTAGAAAATTCGATGTACCGGATGTGACTCTTGGTATGACAAAACTCTTAAAAGAATTTGTAAGTGAGCATACTATTAAACTAAAAAACAAGCTGGAAGAGGATCACAAGAGTGTCAAGTGTCCTTACACTAATTGCATGCTCATCAATTGTGAATACTTTAGAAATAATGACATTTTTAGAAAATTTCAAACTAAAGTTGATGAGTCAAGCTGTATTTATAGCAATAGATGGGGGGATTTGCCCTTGTGGGGACTTGTTCTATGGTACTTTGAGGATAAATATCGCTACGAAGAGGTGAGGACTATAGGTTATCGCCATGGAAGCCATAGTATGACGATAAACTAATGACACTGAAAAAATTTGGCTATCTATTCAATAAAAAAGAATTCCCTAGAAAAGTAACCATTACCTTCACTCGGTAAAAAATAACTTGCGATGATCAGCAAACCCTTGTTTTCATTAACAGCTAGTAATGATTTAATCTGGTTGATTTCATAAGTTATATGAAATCCCTTAGCCACACCACCATCTGGACTAGCTGCTAAAGGAACAAATTCAACTTCCCCCCAATCTCCAGGAGCATGACTCGTCTGGGATCCAAAAGCACGGAATTTAGGAACATCATCCTGACTAGAGATTTCAAATGATGCTATTCCTTTTGTTTCCTTATAGGTGTTAACCCAACGTCCCAGAAACTTACTAATATCTACTTTTGTTTTAGTCATTGGTTGTGCCCTAATACTTAGATTTAATAAAATTATTTGTGAAAAAATTCCCGCGAAAAATCGTTAAAGCCGTTACTATCCTTGTAAATGTTATAAACTTGGAGTACTAAAACTCCTCTTTTACAGTTAGCAGCGATTGAAGTTTCCACAAAACCTCGATTATATTCGGTAATAAATCCCCCAACCACAGGAGACGATTGATCTGAAGTAAAGGCTTGTAATTTTGCTTTTCCCCAATCATCAAGCTCAGGGCTACCTGCACTAAAAATATGAATAGTCAGTTGCCCCTCGTCAAATTCGATAATTGCTTTGGTAATATTCTCAGTCTGGGAGTTAGTATTCTTCCAGGTTCCCAATAGTTCGCTAGCATCTAGATTGATTTCTTGTTCAACAAGAGCCGGGGTAGTTTCGCTTGATGAAGGATTCATTGTCTGTACTCTTTTAAGTCAAGAAATAACTTACCATGTATTAAGTAACTTTTCAATGTGGCGGGGTGACAATAGTAGCTATAAAGCAGACATAATCAAGGTCATAGCTTTCAGACCTCGCTGCTCAAATGGGAGTTTATTTTTTAATTTACTTATTAATTTATGAAAAAAGTTCTAAAACTTGGAGTAAAAATTAGGCCAGTTGTAACCAGATCTAGCAATTCTCATACTTATCAGGTACTTTCGTCCTGGGTTTTAGGGAGCTTCCGAGCAGCCGAACAGGGAACAGGGAAAAAATCCTGTGTACCTCATTAGACTAAAAACCGCTATAAATAATAGACAATCAATCATATAATTGTAAAGTTTACTCATTGTTGTAGATTCCAGGGCTAACTACGGAACAGTTACTCCCCTACCTCCTAAAGGAACTGCAACTGAAGTCGCCGAGACATTTGTCCTCCAGTAGCTAAAGCTGAATAGTTTCCAAACTAGGGATTTTTTTTAAGATGAACTCATTGAGATTTCACTGGCGATTAGCCGCACAAGCAAATAGGTTAGGCGTTGTATCAAAAGATGCTAAACTCCAGGCAAGTAATTCACCTGAGCAACAAGTGAATTTACCCGATATCGAGAATAATCTTTTCTTCTGCCGCCGTGCCGAAGAAATTGGTATTGATTCCCTGTTGACTGCCTTCGGCTATTACAGACCAGATCCAATTCTACTTTCCACTGCTTTAGCAATGGCAACAGAAAGGATAAAATTTATGGTTGCCTATCGACCCGGAGCAATTTCACCTACCTTGTTTGTGCAACAAATTAATACCCTTTCTGCCTTAAGCAATGGCAGAGTGAGTTTAAATGTAATTATGGGTCATTCCCAAAAAGAGCAAGGCTACTATGGCGATTTTCTCGAACACGATCAACGTTATCAGCGAGCCGAAGAATTTTTAGAGATTTGTCAAGGGTTTTGGCAACAAAATGGCGGGTTTACTTTTAAAGGCACCTACTACCATATTGAAGAAGGGCAAGTCGGTACGCCTTTTGTGGCACCAGAGAGGAATTCCCCAGAAATCTACATCGGTGGCGGTTCGCCTGCGGCACAGGAACTCGCTGTAAAGCAAGGTAATTGTTGGTTACTTCTTTTCGATACCCCAGATAAACTGCGACCACGTGTTAAAAGCATAATTGACCAAGGAATAGAGGTTGGTCTACGTGGTTCTATAATTGCTAGACCTACTCGTCAAGAAGCCATCGAAGCTGCTTACTCTTTGATTAGTACTGGCAATAAACAATGGATTGATCAAGTATTTGTTAAGACCTCTGATTTCCAATCAATAAAATTTGCTTATCAAGAAGAAGCTGATGGTAATTGGCTTACCCCTTGGTTATGGAAGGGTGCTGTACCTGCCCATGGACCGTCTTCTATGGCCCTTGTCGGAAGCCCGATTGATATTGCTGAAGCAATCATGGAATATAAAAAGATGGGCTGCTCTCAATTCATTTTCTCTGGTTGGCCTGAACTGGAAACAATGACCTACTTTGGTAAGGAAATTTTACCTGTGGTTAGGGAGATGGAAAAAAGATCGGTGTGAAGTATCTCAAGGTAAGTATATGCGCTACGCGCACGCTACGCGAACAGCCGTCAGCCGTGAGCTAAAAGCTCACGCTACGCGAACAGCCGTCAGCTTATTTTATTCAAAAGCTAAGAGCTGAGAGCTGAGAGCTGAGAGCTGAGAGCTGAGAGCTGAGAGCTGAGAGCTGAGAGCTGAGAGCTGAGAGCTGATAGCTGATAGCTGATAGCTGAATGCTTACTTCTGTGAAGAATTAAAAAATGCCCGATCGCTTTCTTGTCCCAGTACTTCCTGACCAATTGAGGCCAAAACGCGATCGCAATTATCATGGAGGGTATAGAAGGATAAATCGCGATAAATCCGTTCCAAAGGACTCGGTTGAATCATAGCACGAGCGCCACACATCCGAGTACAGTGTTCCAAGGTCTCCAGTGCCAATTTTTCTGACAAATAACGAAAGCGGTTACCAGCTTCTTTGGCCTGCTGGTGTTGACCTGCTTCCCACAACCTAGCCACTTTTCGCAGCCACAAGTCCATGGTTTCAATGTTCATCATTGATTTGGCAATCCGATGCTGCACATAAGCATCCTGTTCTCTGCCTTGCTTTTTGATATGAGCCAGGGCATAACCATAAGCGCCTTCTGCTGCTCCCAAAAATGCTGCTCCATACTGAGGAGTAAAGCGAGTTTGCCACTCTTCCAGCAAGTATTGCCCTGGATAGCCAATCAGATTTTCTTTAGGAATAAACGTGTGATCGAATTGTACGCGATAACTTACAGTTCCCCGCATCCCAATCGGTTTCCACCAGGTTGAATCAAAGCTTACACTTGGGTCTGATAAATCACAGGCTAACATCAAAACCGAATTCGCTGGTCCATCGTTATGACGAACAGCTCCTGTTCCGGCAGTACTCACAAACAAGATCGCCCATTGTAGCCCATCCGCTCCTGTGGCAAAGACCTTGCAACCATCAACAATATAGCCCCCCTCTACAACCTTAACTGTTGTACCAATACCACTGGTTTGCCCAGGCACTTTGGAGAGAGGTTCGCCACTCCAACCCGCCCATTTTTCCCCTCGTTGCACAATCCCTTCAAACCAACGTTGCTTTTGAGCTTCATTAGCATTGGCAGTCAATAATACTTGTATATTCGTATGTCCTTCCCAGCAACGGGTGAACGCTAAATCTACCTTTGCTAATTCTCGTGTCATCATCCAGAGGGTGAGGATATCACTGCTGTGACCTAACCCTAAACCACCATACTTAATCGGTACAGCCGGAGCATGAAGACCTGCATCAAACAGAGTCTCAAAGTTTTTTGCCGGGAAGGTCGCTGTCTGGTCGTATTGAGCCGCCCGAGGGGCAAACTCTTCCTGAGTGAGCTGGCTTAAATGATCCAGGAGAGCTTGTGGATCATAGACTTGCCGATCATAGAGAACAGGAGTTTGCACAGTTTATTGAGTAGATGTTTTTATTCCTCACTAATTCTAGCGGCTCGCAAACAGTAATGCATCGGCTCCCAAACAAGTTTGTTTTTGCAGGGTAATTCCAGCTATTTTGTATAAATTTTACTTGACAAAATAAACGTTAAATGTATCAGTAATGTGACTACAGCAGTTTTGAATTGGGTGAGGTACAAATTCTTGGGTTTTAGGGAGCTTCTGAGCAGGGAGCCTGATAGCTATGAAAAACGCTGTAGACACCCCCTTTTGAATCGTAAGCATTCAGCTATCAGCTATCAGCTAAGTGATGGTAATTGTTAGCTAGATTAAAGGTAATTAAAAGTCAACAAAGAAATTGATAGAGTGTATCTCATATTTGTGAAAAAAATGGGTAGTGTCGGTCCCGATTCCCGATTCCCGACGACCGACGACCGACGACCGACGACCGCTAATATAAAGTTTTGTAAAAAAAACTTGCCTCGAATTTGACAGCAAGTCATACTCACTATAGTGAACTATTCTTTGAGTAATGAATTATTTATGAACCACTTATTCCTGTTTCTACGCAGGGTACTGATTGTGTTCTTAGTGGGCACGTTTATTTCTGTAAGTACCTTTACAGGGCAAGCTGTCGCTGATGGTGATACTCCTATACCTTTTGTGGATGAATGTCAACTTGTGACTTTAGAGTACCCCTTTGATCAGGGGGCAGATTTTAGCAATCCGACATTTATCGACGCGGATGAAAATTCAATTCTTTTAGATGCAACTTTGGAGAGTTTCGAGTTGCAGGTAGATGACGAGACTGCAGAATCATACGATGGCTACATCTACGAGGCTACGGCTACTGAATTGCAGGAGCCCTATGATGTCGAGACCTTTGATCCAGCCTATAACCCACCAGTTATAACTGTATCTGTACCTGAGCCATGTTTTCTTGAGTCTGATGTTGGAGACCGAATAGTTTGTTTACAAGAGAAGAGTAGTATTGATGGTACTCCGTACTCCTTGATTGACCTAACCCTCAGAAATAACTTACCAGTAAGGGTTCAATTGCCGGGGCAGATACCACAAACAAAAGAAAATTTAGAGAACCAATCTCAATACACCAACATTCATTATCATGGCTTCAACATGTCACCTTTACTGGGTGGTGATGATGTTTTGGTGGAAGTTCATTCTAATGTGACACCTCCCGTTGGATTTACCCCTACAACTACAGAATATCCTGCAAGTTCTTTTCTTCCTGGTGGTTATTATCCGGGTGATCCTCCTGGAGAGTCTAATAAATATGGTTCGATAGCTGACTACCACATGGGAGTCAAGATACCAAAAGTCCATCAATCTGGACTATTTTGGTATCACTCCCACGCCCACTCCCTTAGCGATACTCAGGTTCTGGCTGGTCTGTCTGGTGGAATGATTATCAAGGGGAGTAATTATTATTACACCATTCTCGATCCCACCGACGGAATTCAACCCAATCCGCTCCAAATCATAGGCAATGAGCCAGAGCGGTTTTCCGTGCGTCAAAAGGTGATGCTGTTCAAGCAATTTACTGATGTTGTGGGCGAAGGGGGAAAAAGGTGTTTCCCTCTCAATGATAAAGTCAACCCACAAATAACAATTAAGCCTGGAGAGGTTCAGTTCTGGCGCATTGCCAATATAGGTGCGGATCACTACCTGAATATTGCTCTAGAATCTTTCACAGAGGATGGACAAGGGAATTTAATACCTAGTTTTGTTGAGCCCAATGGTCATCCAAATTTTTATATCTTGGCCCGTGATGCTGATTTTGTTAAACAACCAGTAGCAACTAACTCAGTTCTATTGCCACCTGCTACTCGAGTAGAAGTTCTGGTAGTAGGAGGTGACCCAGATAGTACATATCATCTTGTTTCCGATCTTAAAACCGATTTAGCCGGTGATGAGAAAGACCATTGGGCGAGCGGGGCTCCTGGTAACGACAGAAGCTACGTGTTAGCAACTGTTAATGTAGAAGATACAGATACAGTATGCTACCAGACGGCAGCTGGGGGTGATCTTCGTCTAGGAGCTATATGCCCGGGAATTCAAACTTTAAATAATTACATCTTAAACCAGGAGGCAGTTGAATCAGACAAGCTACTGCCAACTCCTGACACCTTAGCTAGTTTGAGTGAATGTGGCCCTGGTTCTGCTAGGATAGCAGATTTACTAAAAACATACAGAAAACGTGTAGGTAAAAAAGGTCAAGATGATGAAAAAACTCAACAATTGAAAAACTTGGCAAAGAAGTATCATATGAGCTTCAAATCCCTGTTGGACTTACTGGATAGCTCACTGTGCATAACTCCAGGGGATGCGTATTCCGATCCACTTACTCAGAAACGTTACTTCTATTTCACAAGCGGCGACGGTAAGTTTTTTCTAACAGCATTCAATGATGAGCAAAGTGCTCCTCCCAGCTTCCAAGGTCAAGTATATAATGGAAACCGGATCGATAAAATTTCTGCGGTGGGGGATATAGAAGAATGGCATTTGGTCAATGCCACTACTGCTGCCCACGTTTTCCACATACACCAGCTTGATTTCCTAGTTACTGAGGTTATTCTCCCTGAGGATCCATGCTCAGGATTGCTGCCAGGAACTGACATCTGCACCTACAATAACTACCGAATAGTTCCAGAAGATTATGATCTGCAATTTTGTCAATCCGGTGCAGAGCTTCCTGATGGCACCAGTGATGGATACCGCTGTCAGCTAGAAACCCAGGGGTATCGGGATGTAATTAACTTACCCGGAAACAGCATCACTACAATCCGTATTCCCTTCGTAAATCCATTCATTACTGGGATATTTGTTTATCACTGCCATATCCTAAACCACGAAGATCGGGGCATGATGCATAATCTGAAAGTGGCCAATCCAAAATCCTATAAACTAGAGGATATGCTGACACTCAAGGAAGCAACCCGTATTCTAATAGATCTAATCAGGCCACGACCCCTACCCTAGGTAAAATAAGGGCAAAAATTTAATATCTGGAGAGGTGATTTTTAACCTCTAAATCTTCAGAGATTACACCATTCTAGGGACTTTGGATCCAAAGTCCCTAGGTTTTTTTTCCGATGTCTGTTACTATAGAGCAGTTTTAAATTCGGTGAGGTATAAATTTTTGGGTTTTAGGGAACAGGGAGCTTCGCAGCAGGCAACAGGCAACAGGCAACAGGCAAGAGTGAGATGCACCCGATTTCAATTCAAGGGGCTGATCACTTTTCATAAGCAGTTAAATTATCGTATAAATTATCGTAATCGTATAATATCATGTCAGGATAATTACCCTTAATAAAAATCTCCCTATCTCCCTATCTCCCTATCTCCCTATCTCCCTATCTCCCCACACCTCCCACCCTCTCCTTAATTATGGGTATTCAACCCGACTTGATCTAAATTATGAAACCAGTCACAAAAATAGCTATTTTTACAGTACATAAAGCCGCTTCAATGTTATTGCACAGAATCACTTTAGAAGCTTGTGCTTTGACTCAAATGAAATACTATTCTGCCAATAATAAAGAGTTAACTGATAGTTTATTATATTTTCAAGACTTTAAAGTAAATTGTTGCCAGTCAGCTCTTGCTGACTTTAATTCTATAGATACAGGGTGTATTGGCCCTATACGTCGTCCCCTAGAGATAGACTTAGATAGCTGTTTTGTAAACCTACACCTACGAGACCCCAGAGATGGTCTGAATTCAATGTTCTTTTCTTGGACAAAAACTCACGGAGGCATAAACCAATCGATTCGAGACGAGTGGCTTTCTTGGGGAATAGACAAGTTTGTGATTTCATTCAGTGATGATTACTTTGAGAGATATGAAAAATATCTCAATCACTTCATTGGTCATCCTAGTGTTAACCTACTCAAGTATGAAGATATGGTATATAACTTTGATAGTTGGTTAACCTCCTTTCTTCAACCTTTTCAACTTTATTCAGAAGATATAAGCGGCTTGTCTAAGCAACTATCTGATCAAGTAGATCCCAAAAATGCCAAGCCCAATAGTCACATACGTAAAATCACTCCTGGAGATTTCAGAAATAATCTTAAACCTGAAACTATAGATACTCTAAATCAAAATTTTGGCCATATCCTCTCGGCATTAGACTATTTGTAAGCATTCAGCCGTCAGCTATCAGCTATCAGCTATCAGCTATCAGCTTTTGAATAAAATAAGCTGACGGCTGACGGCTGACCGCTGAGAGCTGAATGCTTACCAAAAATCCCCGATACCCGAAAGCCCCGTCACAAAGCGAGCGGGGATGAAGGGTCGCAGCGGTCTTTAGCCGCCGTGAAAAAGATTTGATTTTGATTTAAAAGATTATGCTGAGTATGTTAGAGTAATGATATAACAGAAGAGGTCGAGTTCTGGTGATCATAATAGAGTTTAAGGCATACGGTAAACCCCTTCAATATCAAGCAATAGACGAAGCGATTCGGACGGTTAAGTTTATCCGTAATAGCTGTATTCGTTTATGGATGGATAATAAAGGAACAGGCAAATACGACCTTAGCAAGTACTCAAAAATACTGGCTAAAGAATTCTCTTTTGCTAATGAACTAAACTCTACTGCTCGACAAGCTGCGGCTGAAAGGGCATGGTCATCAATTTCTCGTTTCTTTGAGAACTGCAAGAAAAAAGTACCTGGGAAGAAAGGCTATCCCCGTTTCCAGAAGCACTGTAGATTCGGCAAAGCCGACGCTGCGCGAACGGTTGAGTATAAACAATCAGGATGGAAGCTTTCTCCTGATAAAAAGTCAATCACCTTCAGTGATAAGAAGGGAATCGGAAAGCTGAAGCTCAAAGGTACTTGGGACTTGTGGCGCTTCGACAAGAAGCAAATTAAGCGAGTCCGTATTGTCAAGAGGGCGGATGGTTACTACGTTCAATTTTGCGTCTCTGTCGATGTAAAAGAACAATTAGACCCCGCCGATGCCACTATAGGATTAGATGTAGGACTAAAAGATTTCTACACCGATTCTAGAGGAAGTACAGAACCAAATCCTCGTTTTTATAGGTCTGGGGAAAAACGATTAAAGTTTTATCAACGCCGGGTTTCCCGGAAAAAGAAAGGCTCATCTAACCGTAGGAAAGCCGTTAACAGATTAGGTAGACAGCACCTTAAAATAAGTAGGCAGCGTGTTGGCGTAGCCTGCGCGTAGCGCATAGAACATGCAAAGAGACTTGCACGTTGCGTAATCCAGTCTAACGACTTGGTCGCCTACGTTCGCGCAGCGTGCCGTAAGGCAAGACTTAAGAGTGAAGAACCTGGTCAAAAATCACTGTCTCGCCAAATCTATTAACGATGCAGGTTGGTATCAATTCAGGAAATGGCTGGAGCACTTTGGAAAAAAATTTGGAAGAGTCACGGTTGCAGTGAATCCTGCTTATACAAGCCAAAATTGCTCCGAGTGCGGTGAGGTTGTTAAAAAGTCTCTATCAACTAGGACTCACGTCTGTAAGTGTGGTTGCAAGTTAGACCGAGACCACAATGCTGCAATCAATATCCTAGTGCGGCTCGTTCCTAGTAGGAGCTTCTCGTAGTAGAGAAGGGTATGACTAGGGGGATTCGCGGGGCAAAACCCAAAATCCTAACTATCTGTCGGATGGTGGTGAAAACCCACCCCATGCGGAGACATGTGACTCCTTATCTGGCCACACCGAGCGGGCGGCAACTCCGCAGAGTGACGCTGGCAACAGGGCGCAATCAGTTGACCACAAGCAGGTAGCAACACTGGCGCTAACAGGGAGGCGACATGGGTAAAAGTAGTCCTATAAAAGTGTCTAATTGATAAGCCACAACCTGAACAACCATGTGCGACTTCATCCTCTATTCTCACAACGTTTTAGGATGACAGTTGTAATCTCCGAGAAGAGGATAGGCAAATTGGACTACCCTAAATCGTCAAAACAATCTGATAGATGGAACGAGTAAAAACGACAGCAAAACCATGGGTCTGAAGGCCGGTCGAACCTTCGGTAAGTTATGCCAAACTTAATCCCCACTGTCGGGTAAGATGTGCTCAAAACTGGGCACGGGTTCTCAGAATATATTCAACAAGAGTAGAGTATGGTTAGACGCATGGTAGAACATAGCGAACTATGGAAAAGCCAAAAGTGGAAAAAACTCCGCCAAAACTTATTCCGCCTACAAAGAAGAATATACAAAGCGGTTCAAGCTGGCGACTGGAGGAAAGCTCGGTCTCTACAAAAACTGATAATGAAGTCCCGTTCAGCTCAACTTTTGGCAGTCCGCCAAGTGACTCAATTAAATCAGGGAAAACGCACTGCCGGTATTGACGGAAAAGAAAGCCTGAATTACCGAGAGCGAATTGAATTGGTAGAACAATTGAACCACCATGGCCTCACCTGGGTTCATAGCGGACTTAGAGAAGTACCAATCCCTAAAAAGAATGGGAAAATCCGAATTCTAAAAATACCAACCATCGCCGATAGAGCCTGGCAATGTCTAGTTAAATATGCCTTAGAACCTGCGCACGAAACGAACTTTCACGCTCGGAGTTACGGGTTTAGGACTGGACGAAATGCGCATGATGCACAAAAATATGTGTTTGAACATTTAAACTCAAAAAAGAAAGGCATCACAAAAAGGGTTATCGAACTAGACATCAAGAAGTGCTTTGACCACATCTCTCACAAGTCCATCATGGATAGGTTGTTAGCCCCAGCGCAAATAAAGACAGGGGTCTTTAAATGCTTAAAAGCTGGCATCTGCCCGGAATTCCCTGAACAAGGAACTCCCCAAGGAGGAGTAGTCAGCCCACAAAAGCGCCAATATCGCACTTGACGGAATAGAGAAGATACACCCATCAGTCCGATATGCGGATGACATGATTATCTTCTTAAAACCAAAAGATAAAGCAGAAAAAGTCCTCCAAAAGGTGGAAAGATTCTTAGAAGAACGGGGTCTCGAAATCAGTCAAGAAAAGACCAAGATAACCAAGGCGACAGACGGATTTGACTTCCTTGGCTGGGAAATGCGAGTCAAGAAAAACGGAAAATTCCATTGTAAGCCCTCAGTGGACAATCATAGGAAAATACGCGAGAAGATTAAAACCGTAGTCAACAGCTCGAATTATGGATCAAAAGTCAAGGCCAAAAAGTTGGCTCCCATTGTAAGAGGATGGCGAAAATATCACAAATGGTGTGATATGAGTGATTCTCGGGATAGCCTATGGTTCATGAGAGAAGCAGCAAACAGAAAATTCCGAAAGGAAAAGAAAGTGAGCCGATACCAATCAAATGAACTATGCAATAAGGCATTCCCAAAAGTGAAGACAAAACTTTTCGGACACACGATGGTCAAAGGTACCAAGTCCCCTTATGACGGAGACTTAGTATATTGGAGTCAACGGAATAATGGACTCTACGACAATCATACATCCAAGGCACTGACTGAGCAAAACCATTCCTGTGGATACTGTGGAATGAAATTCATTGATGAAGAAAGAGTTGAACTCCACCACATTGATGGAAATCATGACAACTGGAAAAAAGACAACCTAATGGCCGTCCACCGAAGTTGTCACCAACAGATTCACTGGAGCAAGTCTATTGACAAGCCGAAAGGTTGAGAGAACTTAGGAGCCGTGTGAGGCGAAAGTTTCACGCACGGCTTTGGAGCGGAGGTGCCCTGGGTAATACCAGGCATCGACCGTAATAAAAGAGCCTTGGGTACGGTGGGGCACACCGGAACCTGGATCATTGATCCGAACGCTTCAGGAGATCTGGCCTCTACTGTTCTTGATTCCGGTCAGGTTCAGCAAGTTGGGTCGTTGAGTGAAGAATCCCCGCGTCTAATGACCGGGGAGTGTCAAGTGATCAATATTGTCGTCACAAGCATGTTGTTGGAATTGGCTTCTTAGTAGAACAGGCATCTTGCCTGTGATCAATTAGTAGAACAGGCATCTTGCCTGTGATCAATTAGTAGAACAGGCATCTTGCCTGTGATCAAGATTTTCCTCACAGGGATGTTGGTGGCATGGGCATGTTGGTAGAACAGGCATCTTGCCTGTGATCAATTAGTAGAACAGGCATCTTGCCTGTGAACAAGATTTTCCTCACAGGGATGTTGCTGGAATTGGGTTCTTAGTAGAACAGGCATCTTGCCTGTGAACAAGATTTTCCTCACAGCCCTGTTGTTGGAATGGGCATGTTGGTAGAACAGGCATCTTGCCTGTGAACAAGATTTTCCTCACAGCCATGTTGCTGGAATTGGCATGTTGGTAGAACAGGCATCTTGCCTGTGAACAAGATTTTCCTCACAGCCATGTTGTTGGAATTGGCATGTTGGTAGAACAGGCATCTTGCCTGTGAACAAGATTTTCCTCACAGGGATGTTGCTGGAATTGGGTTCTTAGTAGAACAGGCATCTTGCCTGTGAACAAGATTTTCCTCACAGCCCTGTTGTTGGAATGAGGATGTTGGTAGAACAGGCATCTTGCCTGTGATCAAGATTTTCCTCACAGGGATGTTGGTGGAATGGGCATCTTGGTAGAACAGGCATCTTGCCTGTGAACAAGATTTTCCTCACAGCCATGTTGTTGGAATCAGGATGTTGGTAGAACAGGCATCTTGCCCGTTACAATTTTCAGACGAGCTGTCCCAACCATGGCTACCGCGAAAATGAGGGTGAGCCCTGAGGTGGTGCGTTAGGGGCGGGCTGTCCCAAACCTGGCGCTCGGTGTTGAACATGATGGCAAGCCCGCCCCTAACGCACCCTACGCAACTATTTCTGTAACAGGCTTTATGCCTGTTCCACACAACTACTGCCATTGTTGACACTCCCCGCCCGCTTATGAGCGGGGATTCTTAGTTCTTCGACATGCCTTAAAGCTAGTTATCCGCCAAAGGCAATACTTAAGCCGAGTATCCGTTTAAAAACAAAATACCTAGCCTAACTTAACTAACCCCAGTGGGCTTATCTCCCTAAGCGTTGAGCTTCCTCAGTTTCCGTGTGCCCCACGGTACTTTTTAGTTTTTAAGGAAAGCTTTACTGGTTTTCGGTATCTGGAACGGATCCATACGTTTTTAATGAGGTTTTTCGCGCCTCACGTGCTAACATCGCAAAACGCTCGTGGGGTTTATGACAGTACCGACTCTTCCTGTCTGTGTTAGGCCACTCTTTGATTATAACTAATCAGATAAAAGCCGTCGAACGAAGGACGGGGCTTGAAACCCAATTTTTTGGTCACAGGCTTTATGCCTGTTCCACACAACTACTCCCTGATTGACCAAAGGTCACGCTACGCGAACAAAAAAAAATTAGAAACTTCGCACCAGGCATCAAGGCTTTCAGAGCCTGCACATAGCCCAACGCATCAGCAGGGTTGTCGAACCGAGCAAAAACCACTGGTGGCATCGGTGGCAATAGCCGAACCATCACCCATGGGTATAGGCGTTGACTATCGGACATAATATTAAGTTATCTCCTGTAAGGGGAACCCAGAGCCAGCCTTCCAGCCTGCGAAAACTCTTAGGCTGGCTCTTCCCGTGGATTTTATTCTCCACCATTTCATTGTATCACAAAAAAAAATATATTATAGCATAGTTTGAAAATTTTTGTAACAAATTTTTTTTGAGGGAGTCGGGAGTAGGGAGTCGGGAGTCGGGAGTCGGGAATCGGGAGTCGGGAGTCGGGAGTCGGGAATCGGGAATCGGGAGTGTGGTAGGTGTGGGGGGGAGATGGGAAAGATTTTGATCAGGTTTGTAATACTGATTGTGTGTTGGGGTTTAGCTGCAGGATTAGCGATCGCATAACTTTTGCCTCTAGCATGCATGCCTCTTGCCTCTAGCATGCATGCCTTTTGCCTGTTCCCAGATCCGCTGTTCCCTACTCCCGATTCCCGATTCCCGATTCCCGATTCCCGATTGCCTACTCCCTGTTCCCTACTCCCTACTCCCTACTCCCTACTCCCTGTTCCCTACTCCCCACTCCCTACTCCCTACTCCCTATTCCCTTATTTAGCAGAAATAGAAAATTACTACTATAAAGACTTGATGAATTTACCCGAATACTAGTGACATTAACCAAAACTCATGACATCAATGAGTAAGGTATTTTTTGGAGAGCAAGGGAAGAGCAAGTATGGCAAAGCTCTTTCCTTTTCCTAGGGGATATTACGGGAGAAATTATTTCTAGCGATCGCTTCATTGTAATTAATATTTTTTTCAAAAATAAACAATGCTAAGCCAATAACTTCTTAATAATATTTCTGATGCAAAACAATTTTTTTTTTAGATAATAGCATCAGTTAACTTTTACTATAGCATCTGACATTTTGCCATAAATCTGGAAAATAAATCCGGATATCTGGAGGTAAGTAGGTATTTATTTATTGGTAGATCATTAGATAAGCATTCAGCGTTGTGCTATCCACTATATGCTATCAGCTATTAATGATAAGTTCAACAGCAATTTTGCTATGACCTGGTAAGCTATCAGCTATCAGCTATCAGCTATCAGCTATCAGCTATCAGCTATCAGCTAAAGACCTATGCCCACCCTAATTGAGGTGCTTTTGAATAAAATAAGCTGTTCGCGTAGAGTGAGCGTTTGGCTGACGGCTGACGGCTGACGGCACCTCAAGTAGCGTGGGCGTAGCGCATATGCTTAATGGACTTACTCTCTTGATTTAAAACGCTATCAGCTATCAGCTGAACGCTGAGAACTGATGGCACCTCAAGTAGCGTGGCCAAAGGCCTTTAGCTAATAGCTGTTGGCTTAGCCTGCGCGTAGCTCATATGCTTAGGATTATTGTCAATGTTAAGTGCCAACCACCTTAGCAACTGAGGAGTTTTGTAAGACGAAATATTATGCCGAGATTTGAATTTGAAGACCAATTTACTCTAACTAATTTTGTAGTTGCTAATAATGTTGATGCTTCAGGTAATCAAGTCATCAATGTACCTGACCCTAGCACCAATACACTTGTGGGGACTGGAACTGGCACTGCTACTACAACGTTTGATCTGCCCAGTGGCCTTTACCAGGTTGTCCTGCGGGTTGCTGATGAGACAGACGGGGATAGCACATTCGATGTCGCCATTGGTGATCAGACTTTTCCATTCTCTCTCGATAATCCCAATGATGGTGCTGGTGTTACCGCTGATCAGGTGGCTTTCAAAGAGCTGACCATTAGCGATCGCTTATTCATTGCCGAAGGTACTCAAATAACCCTGGATTTCCAAGGTGACAGGGAGGAATTTGGTCGATTTGATTATATTGACTTCAACCCGATTAATGAAGCTCCTGTTGCAGTAGATGACACTGCCACTACTGGTCAAAATACGCCAGTCGATATTGATGTCCTAGCTAATGACACTGATGCTGATGGCGATCAGCTAACTCTGAATATTAACAACCAGGGAGCTAATGGGACGGCAGTAGTCAATCAAGATGGTACCATTACCTATACTCCTAATGATGGTTTCACTGGGACTGATACCTTTACCTACGAGGTAAGTGATGATAACAATCCTCCAGTCAGTGCCACTGTTGAGGTTGATGTCACTGCTGTTAATCAACCTCCAGTAGCGGCAGACGATACTGCTACCACTGTTGAAAACACTGCAGTTGATATCAATGTTCTAGCTAATGATTCTGATCCTGAAGGTGATGCCTTGACTGTGGTCATTGACCAGCAGGGCGGTAATGGCACAGCAGTAGTCAATGACGTTGATGGCACCATTACCTATACACCAAATGCGGACTTCACTGGCACTGATACCTTCACTTATCAGCTCAGTGATGGCACCAATCCTGCGGTCACAGCTACCGTTAACGTTGAGGTAACTAATGCTAATCAACCTCCAGTAGCGGCAAACGATACTGCTACCACTGCTGAAAACACTGCAGTTACCATTGATGTCCTAGGTAATGACACTGATGCTGATGGCGATGGGCTGACTGTAACCATTGAACAGCAGCAATTTAATGGCACAGCAGTAGTCAATGACGTTGATGGCACCATTACCTATACGCCAAATGCCGACTTCACTGGCACTGATACCTTCACCTACCAGGTCAGTGATGGCACCAATCCTGCGGTCACAGCTACCGTTAACGTTGATGTCACTGCTGTTAATGAATCTCCAGTAGCGGCAGACGATACAGCTACCACTGCTGAAAATACCGCAGTTAATATCAATGTCCTAGCTAATGACTCTGATCCTGATAGTGATCCCCTGACTGTAACCATTGACCAGCAGGGCGCTAATGGCACAGCAGTAGTCAATCAAGATAGCACCATTAGCTATACGCCAAATGCCGACTTCACTGGCACTGATACCTTCACCTACCAGGTCAGTGATGGCACCAATCCTGCGGTCACAGCTACAGTTAACGTTGCGGTGACTAATGTTAATCAACCTCCAGTAGTGACAGGCGGTAACAATACTGCTACCACTGAGCCAAACACCCCAGTTAATATTGATGTCCTAGCTAATTACTCTGATCCTGATGGAGATCCGCTAACCTTTACCATTGTCACGGAGCCAAGCAACGGTACGGCAGCAGTCAATGATAATGGCACTCCGGATAATGCGGCAGATGACTTTATTATCTATACGCCAAATGCGGACTTCACTGGCACTGATAGCTTGACTTTTGAGGTAAGCGATGGCAGTGGCGGTACTAGCACAGCCACTGTTAACATCACCATTGAAGAGAGTACTCCTGTCGGTCCGGTATCCTCGACTCTGACTCAGAATGCCAATAATACCTTCACTATTACCGGCGACACCCCTGGACAATCCCAACTCCAATTCACTCTTACAGGTCGCGAGGCTGGTGAGGTCAGTGAAATTGGAGTATTTGCTGTTGATGATGCCCTAGGTACAATTGATGGCATTGCCCCTGGTCAGAGTGGTTATGTAGAAGCTGCTCTGTTACGAGCTGATACGATTTTCTCTGTTCTCCCTGACGGTTTAGGTACTGCTCAAGCCACCCGCATCATCGACAGTTTTGACGTCAACGATAACCTGGTATTCTACGTAATCCAAGGTGGCTCTGTCCATGGGGTGCTAACGGGACAGGATCCTACCTCCAACGTATTCTTCAGTGGTGCTTCATTTAATAGCGATGGTCAGAACCATGTACAGGTCACTGACAATGGCAATGGTTCGTTAACCTTGGGCTTTGAAGATGGCAAAGACTTCGACTACAATGATGCCACTGTAGTTGTCTCAGACGGTTCAGGTTCGACTCCGCCACTGGGAACAGGCCCTAACCAGATTCAGGGGATAATAGAACTGATCGATTTGACCGATGTGACTGGTACAGTTACTGGTAGTCTTGTGGTCAACAGTGAAGCTGAATTCAATAATACCATTGGCTGGTATGTGGTTGATGATTTCACTGGCACAGTTAACGGTATCAATGTTGGTGATGCTGGTTATGCACAAGCTGCACTATCCAATCAGGTAGACTTAAGTGCTGGAGTATCCGGTGGGGTACTACTGGCTCCATTCCTAATTTCCGATGGTACAGCAGCGGAGTTTCTAGCTAATAATCCTTCTAATGCAGATCAAGAGGATTCCGACCTGAATGCCTACTTTGCTTACGTGGGGGCTAACCCAGATGGAGTTGACCACGTTCGCTTGCTAGGGGATAACACCTTTGGTTTCGAAGATCTGTTTGGTGGTGGTGACCAAGACTACAACGATGTGGTAGTACAGGTTAACTTAAGTGTTGCCTAAGTGTTGCCTAAGTGTTGTCTAAGTGTTCTCTTAGTGTTCTCTAACCGTAAGCATTCAGCCGTCAGCTATCAGCTATCAGCTATCAACTATCAACTAGCAGCTATCAGCGATCAGCTAATGGGCACGCTACGGTAACAGCTTTTGAATAAGCGATGCAGCCCCTCCCCACTCGCGCTTTGCATCAAGACAAGAGGTAAGCATTCGTTTAATCTGAGTTAAGTCTGCTGACGGCTGACCGCTGACCGCTGAATGCTTACCTCAACCAAATATACCCTACAAGCCTCAGTATCAGCTGAGGTTTTTTTTTGTTTCATCCAATATTTTCACTGGTAAAATTAAAAAGCAAATAGCACTATAGCAATTGCAATCCTATCTATATGAACTCCTATCGTCGATTTAACCTAACCTTGGCAGCAGTTACCTTTCCCAGTTTATTCGGGTTTGGCTTATTGAACGCTGCTGTTGACCCTTACGGAGTCATAAATAGCCCAGAGTTACCCGGTCTAAATCAGTTAAAACCTGAACAATTTAACCATGTTAGACTATTCAAGGCTATAGATGTTATTCGTAATGAACCCAAAATCGTTTTGTTAGGTTCATCACGAACTGACCTGGGACTTAACCCAAACCACCCAGGACTGGAACCAGGACACTCCGGATACAATTTGGCACTAGTTGGTCCAAATATGTATGAAGTTAAACGTTATTTTGACCATGCTCTAACTAATCAACCGGATTTAAAAACCGTTGTGATTGGTATTGACTTTTTCATGTTCAATCACTTGAAAACTAATGCTCCAGATTTTAAGGAAAGTCTTATTAATCAAGAAACTATTCCCCTGCAAGAGGTGATTAATTCCACCCTATCCCTAAACGCGCTGAATGCTACCAAATCAACCCTAAGTTCTAGTATCAAGTCAAAGGCTTACTTTCTCTATGATGCCAATGGTATGCGTTTTATTTATAACAATAAGCCCAAGAAACCTTTACCAGCAGGGTTTCAGGACATGCTCAAGGGCTTAATGACCACTGAGGGCTATTATAAAGAGTATCGACTTTCCGATAGTTTTTTGAATGATCTCCAAGACATTGTTGATACCTGTAAGGAAAAAGGCATAGAGCTAAAAGTATTTATATCACCATCCCATGCTACTCAATGGGAAAGTCTTCGGGTTACCAGACTTTGGCCAGTGTTTGAAGAATGGAAACGTCAATTAGTCGAGATTACACCAGTGTGGGATTTTTCTGGTTATAACAGCATTACCACAGAAGCGATTAGCGAACAGATGAACAACTATTGGGATAGCTCTCATTATCGCGAAGAAGTAGGTGATCTAATCCTGAATCGCCTATTCAGTTATCAAGTTCAGACTGTTCCAGAGGATTTTGGTGTTATAATTACACCAGAAAATGTCGAATCCCACCTCGGTAAAATTAGGAATGAGCGGGAGTCATGGGCAGAGACTAATCCTGATCTAGTAAAGTTAGTGGAAGATTTAAACCCAAAATCTGAGATAGCAAGTAAGTAAGCTTCCTACACTTAGTGTGGTTTGGTAAGCTATCAGCTATCAGCTATCAGTATTCAGCTATCAGTATTCAGCAAGTAGGGTGGGCAAAAACATTTTGGTTAAAATGAGTCTTCTAGATAAGATAACTTTGCCCACCCTACTTTAATTGGTATTTTTTTTACACGCAAGTAGGGTGGGCAAAAACATTTTGGTTAAAATGAGTCTTCTAGATAAGATAACTTTGCCCACCCTACTTTAATTGGGATTTTTTTTACACGCAAGTAGGGTGGGCAAAAACATTTTGGTTAAAATGAGTCTTCTAGATAAGATAACTTTGCCCACCCTACTTTAATTGGTATTTTTTTTACACTTGTAGGGTGGGCAAAAACATTTTGGTTAAAATGAGTCTTCTAGATAAGATAACTTTGCCCACCCTACTTTAATTGGTATTTTTTTTACACGCAAGTCCCTAAGCTGAATGCTTAGCCGAAAGATTCAAGAGCTTCCCCTGGGCTGATTCTACAATGGCGTCTCGGATGAAGGCACTTGCTTGGATAATCTCTATTCCAATTAATTCTCCTGCTTCATTCAGTTCGGCGGTAATGTTAGGACTAATCTCGACACTACCTGCTTCTGGTTCATCAGACAGGGTAAGGTGAAGGATATCTTCTTGTTCAAAGTATGTCATCTTGGCATTATTCATTAAAGGTATAGCCGTTTTCAATTAGGTGAGGTACATTTGGGTTTTAGGGAACAGGGAACAGGGAATAGGGAATAGGGAACAAGTAAGACGTAAAAAAATTTGTGTACCTCATTAGGATGGAAATTGTTATAAATCTCCCAGTTTTTAATTTGATTGCGGAAAGTTACAAAACAGGGATAATACCATGTTCAGATAATCACTTATAAAAAAACATAGCTGACTTTTCGTAGGTAATCTCCCTCCTCATCCCCTGTTCCCTGTTCCCTGTTCCCTGTTCCCTATTACCTACTTTTATAAGTTTTCAACCAACATGATATAATAGCTATTGGCTAGTCAATTTAGCAATTTGCTTTAAATCCACATTGCCACCACTGATAATGACACCAATCCGAGCATTGGGCATTTTAATAATCCCTTCAAGTAGGGCAGCAGCAGCTAAGGCACCAGTGGGCTCAACTACAATTTTTAGCCGTTCCCAGAGGAAAAACATGGTACGGATAATCGCAGCTTCCGATACAGTTACCATGTCATCAACGTAATTAAGGACTAGGGGAAAGGTAAGTTTGCCGAGGCTGGGAGTTCTGGCTCCGTCAGCAATGGTGTTGGGATTGTCAACAGTTTGGAGGATTTTGCTATGGAAAGAACGGGTGGCATCATCGGCCTGTGCTGGTTCTACACCAATCACACGGCAATTAGGATATAGGGTTTTGGTTGCGATCGCACATCCTGAGAGTAAGCCACCACCACCACAACACACCAGTAACAGATCCAGTGGACCGACTTGTTCTAGGAGTTCTTTGGCCGTAGTACCCTGTCCAGCAATAATGTGGGGGTGATCGTAGGGAGGAATGATGGTGAGTTTGCGATCGCGTGATAACTCTTCCGCTAATGCTTCCCTTCTCAATTCAGCGCGATCATATAAAATTACTTCAGCACCATAGCCACGGGTAGCGGCTTGCTTGACAGCTGGGGCATCTTTGGGCATCACTACAGTGGTGGGGATACCGAGGAGGGTCCCAGATAATGCGATCGCTTGTCCATGATTACCAGAAGAAAAGGTGAGAACCCCTCGCTGTTTTTGTGCTTCAGATAGTTGTGACAGAGCGTTATAAGCCCCTCGAAACTTAAAGGCACCAATACGTTGGAAGTTTTCGCATTTAAAGAAGACTTGAGCGTTGGTGAGCTGGTTGACAGTTCTGGAGGTATGGACTGGGGTTTGATGGGCATTGCCCGATAGGCGTTTAGCGGCGGCTTCTATATCAGTGTAGGTGACAGGTAATGCTTGCAGTTCCATAGCAGTAGGGAGTCGGGAGTCGGGGAGTCGGGAGTCGGGAGTCGGGAGTCGGGAGTCGGGAGTCGGGGTAAAAAACTTGAATGTACCTGATTAATATCAGAAACAGGCTTACTAACGACTGACTAAGGTTTCAAGGGTAATGGTTTTTTATAACTAATTATCCGGACATGATATAAATTCTTAATTCTTAATTCTTAATTCTTAATTCTTAATTCTTAATTCTTAATTCTTAATTCTTAATTCTTAATTCTTAATTCTTAATTCTTAATTCTTAATTCTCAATTCTCAATTCTTAATTCTTAATTCTTAATTCATTCTTAATTCTCAATTCTCAATTCTCAATTCTTAATTCTCAATTCTGAGATTACTTGACCGATTTTAGAGGATGTGGTGAGGGTTGATCATAGAGAACAATAAAACCACCAATAACCACCACAGCCAATGCTGAGGGGACTAATGGTACCCAATACCCTTGTTTCAAAAGACCTAAGCAGGACCCGTAGAGAATCGATAGAGCCAACAGCAAAACACCCAAACGTAGGTCGGATTTACAGCGCCAACACACCAGACCAGCCGTTAGGCACCAACCCCAAATCCACACTACTTCACGCCATGCAGGCCAATCCCGTATCAGGGGTCGCTGATCTAAAACAGCACTTATAATCTGACTTACCATGTGGGCATGGAGAACTACTCCTGGTGTTTGATCATCTATTGTATTACCTTTACTATAAGGTGTAAAAAAATAATCCTCACGGCTGGGAGCAGTAACACCAATCAGAACAATTCTTCCCTTGAAGGAATCACGATCGATCTTACCGTTTAGAACTTGAGAGAGAGTGACTTGGCCCACAAAATCTTCTGGAGATTTGTGAAAACGGTAATTCAGCATGATTTGGTGTCCCCAGGCATCCAGTTTATGATAACCGCCAGTATGATTGGTTAAGGGTGTAAAGACTACATCACCTAGCTGTAAGTATCCTTGATCTGTGTATGTGGGAGAGATTTCCTTGGCCAGTAGATACCGCATTGCCAATTGGGTACTCAGAGCATAGGAAGCACTACAATCTGATGTGGGATCAGGGTTAAAGGCCAACAGATGGCGACGGATAACCCCGTCTGGGTCACCTACAACATCACTAAAGCCCAAGTTTTGTTTCGGAACTTCTGGGGGCGGTGAAATTCCTGGGTCATCTTCGTTACTGGCTTTGCACACCGTAACCAAATTCTCGCTTTGCTCTAGGAGCGTTCCCAAATCTTGGTAGTCTGGGGCTACAGGAAAATCACGATGAATATCTAGGCCAATTACTTTGGCTTGAGAGGAATTAAGTATTTCTAACAGTTGTTTGAGTGATCGGTCTGATAAGGAGGTACCTGGTCTTAAATCCGACTGCTGATCTTTAATATCTTCTTCAGTAACCTCTACCACTATAAGACGGGAATCGGGAAACTCCGCTGGTCTTCTATTGATCAGGTGGTCGAAGGCTTTCAACTCCAAACCTTGGAGTAAACCGAGCTGCTGTATAACTATCAAGAAGCATGTAATTACCAAACTGGTCACTAATACCTTGATGAAGCTCAGCTTAGGGAGTCGAGGTGGAGGTATAGGTATAGGTAGAGGTGGAGGTGCTACAGGGTTGTCCATCATCAACCCTTTCCAAGTCGGTGGCGGGGCGGCGGGATTCTGACAAATTATCGGTAACCAAGTTGCACAAGGAAACTCATCTTCTATCCCTTGTAATCGTTCCCTAGCTTCCCGCACTGCTAAATAGAAGGACTGCCCCCTAGCAAAAGCGGTTAAAAAATATTTCAAAAATTCCTGTGAAACCCGGTCGGGTACCGGTTCTCGCATGACAATAATTTGGGGAATCTGTAAATTAGCCAGATTCGAGGCTAAACCCAAGCCATCACAAGAATTAAAAATAGCGATTTTTAAGCCTTTTTCAATTGATCTTTTTAAGCCAAACTTTAACTGATTAATGGTTAAACTATCGGTTTTATTAATATAAATGTGACCCGTGTTCCGATCGTTTTTACTGGAACTATGACCAGCAAAAAAGAGGATATCCCAGCATTGCTCCCAAAGGGCTTGCTGGACTTGCTGGCGCTTGGGTTCTATGAGAAACTTGATCTGAGCATCAGGTAATTGCTCTAGCAACTTCTGATCCGCTTCGGTATCAATACCAATACTATTTCCAATAATTGCTAAAATTCTCACCTTCTGGTGAGCCTTGGGATTTCCCTTGACTGGTTCATACTTTAAGGCACTTAAAGCAATTTCTGCCTTGGAATAGCGTTCCCAAACATCCCACAGATGCCAGGGCAGTCGCCGTAAAGAACTGTTCTCGGTTTGAATAATTAGACGAATTTCATCGGAGGGTAATAGTTGTTCGAGTAATTTCTCCTTAATCGGTCGAAATGGCTCTGAGTATAGCCAAGCATTTAAGCGATCGCCTAAGACTTGGGCAGCATTGTAGCACCGTTCCAGTTTAGATACATTCGTCACTTGTACCACTGATGCTTCTAGACGGGAAGGTAACCCCAAACTGTGATAACTCGTTGTCCAACTTTGGCACGATTGCAGAATTTCAGGAGCAGGAGGTAGCCTGCCAGTGATTTCCAAGGAGGGGCTTTTGCCCTCTTCCCAAATCTGTAAAGTGACTGGAAACCCTTGGTCAAAGGAACCATCTCCTATCTTTAAGACAACTAATTTACCAATGCTGCGTGTTTTATTGGTCATTGGTCATGGATCACTTGTGTTGCAGATGTGATTTGTCCCCTCATTTTACCTATTTATAGAGGTTTATAGAGGTTTATAAAGGGTGTATCGGTGCCTTAGGATTGACCACTGACTGATATCAAAACTGATATCAACAAAGACACCAGATAACCGATCTATCCCCGAAGGACTTTGAATTATAATGCTTTCGGTGGTGTGTCGATGGCTAAATTCAGCAATTCCTAGATTGGCCCTAGGCCACGCTACGGAATCAGATGGCAAAATCCTCAATAATCCTGGCATCGCCAAGAGCAACTTCGACACTAAATTGCTCTCCTGGTACACCACTGAACTGCAATTGAATGTAATTATCGATTTGTCTGGCTTGGGCTTCAAGAAAAACTGTTCCCGATGCATCCAGCACAGTGAGGGTGAGGTTGGGAGGCAAATAGATTTTACTGCCGGTGGGATATACCTTGAGGCGAATATTTTGCTTGAGTTCAGATTCTGGGACAAGTTCCACTACCAAAGCCACGGTGGAACCAGCTAGCAATAGCCCTAAGTCGATCAACTTAGCCCGCCTAATCCCCACATCAAGATTTTCCTCTAGGGGTAACGCCTCAGTTGACTCTAGACCAGAAGAGCGGAAAGCGAAAATTGGTTCGGGTGGGTTTAACAAGTTTTCCAAGCTTTCGAGAGTTTGCCAACCAGTTTCAACCACATTGTTTAACCATTGACTCAAGTTTACCCTTGTTCTCTCGACTACCGGTGGTATGGGTTGTGGTATGGGTTGATGGAACTGATCGATTAAATCATCAACAGGTCGTAGTTGGCTCAGGGGTAACTCTTCGGTATCAGCAGTTGGAGTAAATCCCAACACTGTTCCCTCCGACGATCGTTCATCAATCTGAACAACTACATAGCCAATCCGATCACACCAAACTTCGGGGGGAATATGGCAGACGGAATCTTGGACTTTGATCGGTCGGCATTCGATACGACCGATACCGGATACTTCCAAGTCTGCCACATTAGCTAACAGGCGCATGATAGGGTTCCAGCTGTCTGAGGCTTTTAAATCTGTAGCCATCCCCATCATTTGCATGTAATCATTGACAACCAACACAGCCAAGGTGTTGAGTCGAACTTGCTGAGCTTTTTCAGGGGTAGGCTGCTGCCTAGCAAATTGCTCAGCACTCCTGCGTGCATTGTGAGTAATGGGCAGAGGAAGGGCAAATTGTTCTAGGTTATGGGTGTTGTAGGTCATAGGAATTGTGTTTCTGTACTGATGTGAACACCTTGAAGCTGGTTAATGTTAAGGTAAGTATTTTTAAGCTCCTATTATAGATATCCCTCCGATTCTCCAAATTTACGCAAACGGGGCAAACATTGTCGCTGATAAAAGCTACTTAATGTAGAAATTGATACATTAAACTCTTCTGATAGGGTTTTCCAGCTAGTTTCTGGAGGCAAGCGCCGCAAAATTAAGACTTGGCAGGTGACCTCTGGATGACCTTTAATATGGGTAGTGCGTAGATCACTATCAACAGCCGCCGTTTCCACCCATTCCCTAACATCTTCGAGTAAGGTAGGCACTTCGGGTGGAGCTGCCACACTATTGAGCGGGTCAAGGTTTTCACCATTTTGACCCTTGCTAGAAGATACTCTCTTATTTTGTCCTATGGTATTGATGCGAAAGTCTTGGAGTCGTTTCTTCAAGTAGAAATTGAGCCAAGTGACCACACTGCCACGGCTAGAGTCGTAGGGATTACCGGTTTTGCCTTCGCAAATATTCTGGCAAAAGTAAATCCAGGTTTGTTGGAGTGCGTCTTGATAGTAGGGAGTATGTTCAAGCCAAAGTTTCTTAGTGACTAAACGAATAATTTTTGTTAAGTTTTTTTGACGCTGAGCGCTTCCAGGTGGATGACTACATGCTGCCGTCACTAGCTGGTTGAGCTGCTCATAGAGTTGAGTCATAATGCGATCGCTCCGCCTTTGCTGATATTGCCTTTCTCCGAAAATACTATTTTCAAACAAGTATGTATATGTTATGCAGGGTCAGCCTCAGGTATGTAATCTGAACTACTCCAGGATACTCGGAGTTGTGGTAAAGACTAACCCACTATTGAGCTGTTGACAGTGTAAGTATTATGTGTTAATCACTAGGGACTAGAAACTAGGCTTAACTATCTAATATTTAATATCTAATATTTAATATCTAATATTTAATATTAGATATTAATAAATAATTGTTTGGTGTTTTAAATATAACATCTAAATTTAATTGGTAAGACCTAACACCTAAAATCTAAAATCGTAAGCATTCAGCCTAATGCCTAATGCCGTCAGTGGTCAGCCATTGGCCTATGGCCACGCGGGGCGCGTTCGGGAGAATTTAATTCAGATTAAACCTCTTTTATTCAAAAGCACCATCTGTAGCACCATCTGTAGCGCTAATCGCTGACCGCTGATAGCTGATAGCTGAATGCTTACTTAAAATCTAATACCTAACACCTAACACCTAACACCTAAGGCAAGCAGTGATGTTTCCCAATTGCCAGAAATTTTTGATCAAATTTTTGATCAAATTTTCGGGAATCCCTGGAAGACACCTTGTAGTAAGTAAGTAACGTAGCTTTACTAGAGCTTGTCAAACATCTTGGACAGTTTTTGACATATGCCTCTAGGATTTCCTCCCAGTTGATGTACAGTGGCGGTTGTAGCAATGGTTGCAGCCGCTTTTTTTTTTGGAGGGGAATGGGTAATGGGTAATAGCCACTGCTGTATTTAGGATTGTGCGAATGCGAACGCGCCCCGCGTGGCCGTAGGCCAATCGCGTAGCGGCTCTTTTGGAGCATCCCATAGCGGCTCTTTTGGAGCATCCCATGACCGATCACAGAATTACCTTAACATAACTTCATACTTGTGCCATCCTTTGACACTCCCCGTCCTATAAGAACGGGGATTCTTGGATCAACGACTCGACTTACTCAACCTGACCGGAATCAAGAAGAACAGAGGTCAAATCTCCCCCAGCGTTTGGATCAATGATCCAGGTTCCGGTGTGCCCCACCGTACCCAAGGCTCTATTGAGGATGTTTACTGCGGCATTGTGATCGCGATCAAGTCTGCAACCACATTTACAGACATGAGTCCTGGTTGATAACGACTTCTTGACCACTTCGTCGCATTCAGAGCAGTTTTGGCTTGTGTAGGCGGGGTTTACTGCAACAGTGACCCTGCCAAACTTTTTACCAAAGTGTTCTAACCACTTCCGAAACTGATACCAACCTGCGTCACTAATAGACTTAGCCAGACAATGATTTTTAACCAGATTTCTGACCCTCAAATCTTCGTAGGCGACCAGGTCGTTAGACCGGATTACGCAACGCGCCAGTCTCTTGGCGTGTTCTTCACGTTGCCTACTTATTTTGAGGTGATGCCTGCCTAGTCTATTAACGGCTTTCCTACGGTTAGCTGAGCCTTTTTTCTTCCGAGAAACTCGGCGTTGATAAAACTTTAGCCTCTTCTCCCCAGTCCTATAAAAACGGGGATTGGGCTCTGTATTTCCATCGGAATCAGTATAAAACTCTTTTAGTCCTACATCTAACCCGATGGTTCTTCTTGACGGTTCTATTTCCTCGTTGCAATCAACTGAGACGCAGAACTGAACATAGTAGCCGTCAGCCCTTTTGACTATGCGAACTCGTTTGATTTGTTTCTTGTCGAAACGCCACAAGTCCCATGTACCTTTGAGCTTGAGTTTTCCAATCCCTTTTTTGTCAGTGAATACAATCGATTTTTTGTCGGGAGATAATTTCCATCCTGACTGCTTATATTCAACTGATCGACAATGTTTTTTAAATCTTGGAAAACCCTTCTTTCCTGGTACCTTTTTTTTGCAATTGTCGTAGAATTTCGCAATCGATGACCATGCTCGCTCAGAAGCAGCCTGTCGGGCACTAGAGTTCAATTCATTAGCAAAAGGGAATTCCTTGGCCAATATCTTGCAATATTTACTAAGATCGTACTTCCCTGTTCCTTTATTGTCCATCCATAGACGAATGCAACTATTTCGGATAAACTTGACCGTCCGAATGGCTTCCTCAATAGCTGAATATTGGTGCTTCTTGCCATATACCTTGAACTCTATAATGATCATTGACCTTTGGTCACGCTACGGGAACGAATTTCGACCTCCTTCGGCGTTCGCCTTTGGCGTGGCCTACGGCCAAGCCGACGCTACGCGAACGATATGTTTTTATGTTATCATACCTAGCGACAATTTTTAATTCAAATTCCAAGAAAAGCCGTCCTAGAAGGACGGGGCTTTAGACCCAAAATTTTTGGTAAATAGACTCAAGAAAAGGTCAATGTCAGAAATCTCAGAAAGAAAACGAGTAGTTGTAGTCGGTGCTGGATGGGCAGGCTTAGGCGCAACTCACCACTTAGCCAAACAAGGTTACGATGTCACTCTCCTAGAAGCAAGTTCCTATCCCGGTGGTTTAGTGGCAGGATGGAAAACAGCGGGTGGACGTTCTGTAGAAGGGGGAATTCATGGTTTCTGGTATCCTTATCACAACATTTTCAAGCTGGTAAAGGAACTCCGACTCAATCCTTTCACTCCTTTCACCCGTTCTTCCCAGTATTCTCCTGCTGGATTAGAAGTCGAATCCCCGATCTTTCAAAATGAACCACGACTTCCCACCCCTCTAGGAACCTTCCTATACACGGACTTCAAACGGTTACCCCTGATTGATCGACTCTCTGCCTTACCCCTGCTCTATGCCGTTATTGACTTCGATAATTCCCACCAGGCGTGGGCTAGGTATGACTCGGTAACCGCCCGTGAATTATTTAAACAGTTTGGGGTTTCGGCACGACTGTACAAGGATTCCTTTGAGCCAATGCTGTTAGTGGGTTTATTTGCTCCAGGAGAGCAATGTTCAGCCGCAGCAGCCCTAGGAATGCTGTATTACTTCATTTTGGCTCACCAACCGGACTTTGATGTGGTCTGGTGCCGAGGAACGGTAGCACAGATGATATTTAAACCCTGGGTGGAACAGATTGAGAAAGCCGGGGGAAAGGTACTTACCAATAAACGGGTCAATGACATTATTATAGACCACACAGGCAAGGCCAAAGGGGTAATGTGTGGTGATGAATGCTTTGAGGCTGACGCGGTGATTTTTGCAGTCAGTGTCAGTGGTATGAAGAAAATCCTTCAGAGTAGCACCATGCTCCAAAGCCGCAAGGAATTCCGCAACCTGATGAATTTAGGGGGAATTGATGTGCTATCAACCAGGTTATGGTTTGACCGCAAAGTTGAGATTCGCCATCCCTCTAATGCTTGTTTTGGGTTTGATGCAACCACGGGTTGGACATTTTTTGACCTTAATGCTTTGCATGATGAGTACCGGGATGAACCTGGTAGCGTGATTGAAGCAGACTTTTACCATGCTAACCAGTTGCTACCCCTAAGTGATCAGCAAATTATCCAGAAAGTTCAGCGTGACCTAGGCACCTGTGTTTCGGGTTTTCGAGAGGCAAATCTGATTGACAGTAGTGTGATTCGAGTACCCCAAGGGGTGACTCACTTTGCTCCCGGTAGCTATCAGTATATGATGCAGCGAACCACTAGTATTGAAAATGTATTTATGAGCGGGGATTGGATTATCACTCGCCACGGTTCTTGGTCTCAGGAAAAGGCGTATGTTACAGGTTTAGAGGCAGCAAATTTGGTAATTAGGCGGTTTAGACAGGGGAATCTCGCCAAGATTATTCCTGTTGATGCTGATGAATTCCATATTCAAGTCACACGGAAGATTAACAAAACTGTACGGGAGTTTGGTCAGATGTTATTCCATAATTTTTGGTTACCTTGATTGAATTTGGTAATTTTAGGGAACAGGGAATAGGGAATAGGGAATAGGGAATAGGGAATAGGGAATAGGGAATAGGGAATAGGGAATAGGGAATAGGGAAAAATCCTGTGTACATCATATGTACTTGATAAGTATGGAAAACGCTATACTTGGTAATTTTGAAGTGGGATTTGCCGAATAACCTAGTCTATATAGTTGAAATAGGTAATGAACAATTTTGCTGATTTTTCATAACACAAAAAAAACATCCAAGCTCTTTATCCCAAGTTGCGGTAAAACCTACAACTTTCTCTTCTGCCAATCTCCCAATCTCCCAATCTCCCTATCTCCCAATCTCCCAATCTCCCAATCTCCCAATCTCCCTATCTCCCTATCTCCCAATCTCCCTATCTCCCTATCTCCCTATCTCCCTATCCAACCAATCTACTCTCTTTGAATGCAACTCGGTATTAGTACTGTTCCCTGTTCCCTATTCCCTGTTCCCTTTTGCTATCAATCCTATGTTCACAACCCAAATACAAACACTATAGCAGAGTAATGGAAAGCGTTCAAAACTCAGACAAGCTTGTTGTTACCTTCTACAAATGGGTAGGTATTCTGGTTTTGGTTTACCTACTGATTGTGGCAGTAGGGATAATTGGTACAGGCTTTAGGTCAGCTACTGGGGAGCAAGCCCAGGAATTGTTCAAGTTTGCTACTAATCCCTTTGCTGGCTTAATTGTCGGTACCCTAGCAACTGCTTTAATCCAATCGTCAAGTACAGTAACCTCGATTATTGTGGGTCTAGTAGCTGGTGGTTTGCCAGTGGCAACGGCTGTTCCTATGGTGATGGGGGCTAACATTGGCACCACCATTACTAATACACTGGTTAGTTTAGGACATATCCAAAATAAGGACGAATTTAAACAGGCTTTTGCTGCTGCAACCATCCACGACTTCTTCAATCTGATTAGTGTCGTTATCTTCCTACCTTTGGAAATTACCACTCACTTCCTGGAAAAGATTAGTCTGTTCTTAACAAGCCTGGTTGTGGGGGAAAACTCGATTAATTTAAACAACGTTAACCTGATAAAATTAGCCACTGCTCCAGTCACTGATAGGATTAAAACTGTCAGTAACATTTTACCAGAACCATTTAATGGTATTGCCCTGATTGTCCTAGGTATCAGTGTTATTTTCCTATCCATCTTCTTCATTGGCAAACTGCTCAAAACCCTAATGGTAGGACGAGCGAATGAGATGTTGCACACTGCTATCGGTAACGGTCCCATTGCTGGGATTGCTTCTGGGACACTAGTCACTGTAATCGTGCAATCTTCCTCGACTACCACCAGCCTGATCGTTCCCCTAGCTGGTACAGGTTTATTGAGTTTACAAGAAATTTATCCCTTCACCCTAGGCGCAAATATCGGAACCTGTATCACTGCCTTACTTGCGGCGACCGGAATAACGGAAAACCCAATCCCTGCTCTAGAAATAGCTACAGTGCATCTACTTTACAACACCCTCGCAGTTGTGATCATCTACAGCATTCCTGTGTTGAGACAAATGCCAATCCTGGGTGCAGAAACCTTAGCTACTGTTGCCACTGAGCGGAAGTATTTAGCGTTCCTATATATTGGAAGCGTTTTCTTCGTTATTCCTCTACTACTTCTGAGTCTATCCACATTGCTGTGACAGCTTACCAGCTGAGCACCTCATTCCGGTCTTCGTGTCTTGTTTCAAGAATACTCACTATATCTTTGTTAGGGCAGATGCGATGGGGTGCATCTCCTAAAAGCTGTTTGACACGGTGGTGCGTTACGGGCAGCAACATAACCCTGACTACGAGGCGAAAAATGAAGGCCCCCCTAACGCACCCTACGCAAAATTTTCAAAAATGAGATGCACCCGATGCGATGCTCCAAAAGAGCCGCTACGCGAATGTCCGTAGGCCACGCTACGCGATGCTCCAAAAGAGCCGCTACGCGATGCTCCAAAAGAGCCGCTACGCGAACGCATCTTCTCTACAACCAATCAAATCCTGGCATGTTTGGAAGCCCCATCTCGGCAAGAGCATAGTGCTGATTCTCTATAGTCCACTTAACTCTCTAGAGTTAATTGATAATAATTATTGCTAAATTAACTAGCTCAAGCCTTGCTATAGCAAGCTTGAGCACTATATCACATTGATTTAACATCTGTGACATACTCCCATACTGAACCAATAGGTCAGTGTGGGCTTCTTGCCAACTCCACCCATTGGTTAGGATACAAGGCCGTAGGCCACGCGGGGCGCGTAAGGCCTTTGGCCACGCTACGCGAACGGCAAGCTTTATTAAAGATACGGGATGCCCCGACCCACCGGAACCATACAAAAAAGTTCAATTTTGAGGCACGTAGGTGGCGGTTAGCTCTTAATTTGTTTTTCCTACTATTTTCATTATAGCATTTTTCAACCTATGCAACACAGTTCCTGTCCGCGATTCATCTCACACTCATGGCGTAGCATGTTCCTTGTGAGGCATAAGAGCGGATCAAGCTAAGCCTAACTCTTAGCTTATCGGCTTAGGATAGGCTTAGAAAACTTTATCGAAATTTATTATCAATTATTGACTTTGGCCTTGCCATTAAGTTAAAGTGTATAGAACATACCCGATCACTGAGCCTTTCGAGCAATAGCTTAAAGGTTAAGCAGCAAAAGGGTGAATCTACACTAGTTGGAGACAAATTATGTTAGAGCAAATCAAAGGATTGACTGCTGAAAAGCGCCCTGTTAGCAAAATTACACTCGAAATCAAGGAAATCGTTCCTAATAATCCCCGTAAGACTACTGAATCTTGCCTAAATACTGACGCTGACGGTGGTGATCTTAGAAGCGAGGAATCCTGAGACGGTCTGGCCTTCTCAGGTAGCTATTGCTTATGAGCCCAGAATTGCTAGCAATAATTAGTTGCTAATAGTTTTGGAGTAATCCGAGCTTGTATCAGAAATTAGAGAAATCTTCTCAATTATATTTCTGGTGCAAGCTAGTTGCTTAGTATAGTTTTTTTGTTGCTAAAATTTCTCAAATAGTTATGTCAGTGCTCGCAAAAATCCTCAAGCCTTATAGTGAGCAGAAATTCCTGGAATACCATTGGACGAGTAAAGCAGTATTTATCCCAAGTGAGGACGAAAAGAAGTTTGCTGAGCTATTTTCCTGGCAAAAACTCACCGATCTGCTGAATTTCCATCAATTCAAGTATCCGGAGCTGCGCTTAGCCTTAGATGGCAAAGTTTTGGAGGAAAAGGAAAACGCCAATCTAATCAAGTGGTGCCAGTCAGGGGCAACTCTAATCATTGACAAGGTACATAAACTAGTACCAGAAATTACTAACTTCACCTCAGAAGTTAGACAAGATTTAGGCTATAGTGCTCAAGTCAATTCCTATTGTTCATGGCCCAGTAAACAGGGATTTTCCTGTCACTACGATACTCACGATGTCTTTATCTTGCAAATAGAGGGAAACAAGGAATGGTACGTATTTAGCGATACTTTAAAATACCCGTTGACTGAGCAAAAATCAGCCTCTGAAACACCTCCGGAAGGGGAGCCTTACTTGAAGTGTACCCTTACTCCTGGTGATGTGTTGTATATACCCCGTGGACATTGGCACTATGCTGTTGCTCTAGATCAACCGTCACTACATTTAACCCTAGGGATTCATTGCCAGACTGGTGTGGATTTTTTAGACTGGTTGGTTAGTGAGTTAAGGCAGAATGAAGCCTGGCGTAAAAGTTTACCACTGCGGTTAGATGCTGAGCCATTAGATCTTGATAACTTAATCCAAAATTTAAAACAATACCTTACTAACAGTGATATCCAGGAACGATATAACCGTTATCTTGATGGCTTAGTCAAGCCACTAGCTGGATACTCTCTACCTGCGCAAGCAGGATTTAATATATTTCCCAATGGTGTAGAGACTAGGTTTAGCAATCCCAAATTTAAACGCCTCAAAATTTCACAGCTGCCAGATGACAATGGCTATAAAATTATCGTTTCAGGTAAAGAAATCGCTTTAGGAGGAGTAACTGAATCGTTGGTGAAAAATTTATTCACCAGAGAGACCTTTACTGGTAGTGATGTCATGAAATGGTTACCAGATTTCGATTGGGAGGTTGATGTTGCTCCTCTTTTAACCCACTTAGTTACTGAAGGAATAATTTTTGTTGATACCAGAGTATAACTAATAGGGAACAGGGAACAGGGAACAGGGAATAGGGAATCAAGAAACCAATTATCTGTATATCATAGCTATTAAATGTTTATTAAATGATAATTAAGGAGAAAAATCGATGAACACTTTTTTTTGTTCTGACCATTCACAGCAGTTAGCCGAAGATATTATCGGTAGTGGTACTAATTACCAAGTGTATGTTTTAGTGGAATGTCGCCAACCGTGGCTGTGTAATGCCATGGATTCTAAGTATATTCCAGAGAATCTTAGGAGTTTAGTAGATGAGGTTAAGCAGCGTAAGCTGCCAGTAAGATTCCTACTCATTGCTAATAATAAAACCCTAAAAGCAGATCAGACTAAGCTTTTGATTTATAGTCACAACGGCGAAGCAAGGTTAAAAGGGTACACCAAGCTAGAGTTTGATGTGACTAATCTTGGTGAGGTAGCTGGGATTGTCAAACAATTCTTGGCTGGAGAAACTCCAAACTGTGTCACACAAGACAGTGACACTAGAGACATTTTAGTTTGCACCCACGGTAGCCATGATCTGTGTTGCGGCAAGTATGGTAATCCTTTTTACTCCAAAGCCTTAGCTACTGTTAATGAGTTATCCTTAACCAATGTCAGACTCTGGAAAGCCAGCCACTTTGGTGGTCATCGGTTTGCTCCCACTGCGATTGACTTCCCAGATGGAAGATACTACGGTGTCTTAGATCAAGATTCATTTAAATCAATTTTAATCCGTAGTGGTGATATTGAATGCTTCAATCGAGTTTATCGAGGTTGGGGTATTCTACCGAATAAAATTCAGGTATTGGAAAGGGAACTTATCCTCCGCTACGGATGGAATTGGTTTAAGCACAAAGTTGGTGGTTCAATTATTAAGGAAGATGCGAATCAGGATTCTATTCAAGCTGAGATCAGCTTTGAAAAACCTAATGGCTTGATTTACCATTGTCGTGCTGAATTGGTTAAAGATGAAAGTAAGACATTGCAGCTGAAAGGGTCTTGTGGTGCTCAGAAAGAGTCAGTATTTGTTAAATATACTATCAAGAATCTCTGCCTTTACTCGGAATTGCTGGAAATTCTTCCAGTTTATCAACCGCAGATGGCAAGCTAAGAGGTAAGCATTCAGCAGTCAGCCGTCAGCCGTCAGCCGTCAGCTCAACTAGTAGGGTGCGTTATCAACGCACCTTACAGATAGAGTTACTGGTGTTAGTCATTTACTTAGTCATTGCTATAGGTATCGTAAGTCAATTGTGATAATTTTTGATACCCTATTCCCTATTCCCTATTCCCTACTCCCTACTCCCTGTTCCCTGTTCCCTGTTCCCTGTTCCCTACTCCCTACTCCCTACTCCCTTTGCTAGATATATTAAGATACATGAATTGGTGGCTGATGCCAACATAGTCAAATGGCTCACCGTCAGGTATAAAACCAAGGCGACTATAGAAACCTAGGGCATTAATTCTAGTCATTACTCTCAAACCATTGAGATTGTTTGCTTTGGCTTTTTCAATTAATGTCTCGATCAGTTTGGTGCCGATGCCTTGGTGACGAAATTCAGGTAATAGTCCAACGTAGGCAATACTTCCCAATCCCGGAGACAATTCTCTTAATCTTGCTGAACCAATTACCTGATTACTACAAACAGCAACGATATGAAAAGCACTACTCTCGTACTGGTCCTGTTCTGTTCCTTTCTCCATGCCCAGAGGTGCTCTGAACACAAGCCACCGCTGGTGGTACATATCCTCTAACTCTTGTTTATTCTTAACAGGACGCACTTCAATATTCGTCATCATGCTTAACCATATTTAGAATTAAGAATTAAGAATTAAGAATTAAGAATTAAGAATTAAGAATTAAGAATTAAGAATTAAGAATTAAGAATTGTAAGCTATCAGCTATCAGCTATCAGCTATCAGCTTTCAGCTTTCAGCTTTCAATTAAGAATTTAGAATTGTCAGAATATGCGCTACGGGCAGGCTACGCCAACAGCTATCAGCTTTGAATTAATTCTTAATTCTACATTCTCAATTCTACATTCTCAATTCTACATTCTCAATTCTCAATTCTCAATTCTCAATTCTCAATTCTTAATTCTCAATTCTTAATTCTACATTCTACATTCTTAATTCTACATTCTTAATTCTACATTCTACATTCTTAATTCTGACAGAAAACTTGGGGATTATTAGTAATCCAGCTGTCGATATCTTTTAACACCTGATCGGGAATTTCCCAAGGAAACAAGTGAGCAGTATTGTCATAGCATTGCCATTGGCTATCCTTAAGATGTTGAGCGGTTTCTCGACTTGATGCTGCGGTAATATGGCGATCAGCAGCTCCTGCTAAGACTAGGGAGGGACATTGAATCTGGTTTAAGTCTGGCAAACGGTTATACCCAGCCCTGATGGCAGCGTTTAGTGCTGCTGTAGCGGCTTGGGAGGTCTGTAAATAGGCTGATATGGTGTGGTTGGCAAGATACTGGTAGGTGCTGGTTGTGTGTTGTTGGATCAGGTATCGAAAAAGCGATCGCTTACCAAATGTGTCAATATTCCACTGCCATCCTGGTTGTAACCAATTTAAGGCAGAAGCGATGCCGGTATAGAGATTATCCTGCCAACTAATGGGGGGATGATTACCCCAGGGTCGAGCGGCTGTAGCGATTAAAATTAAACCCGAGACTCTCTGAGGTAGCTTCAGAGCAAGCTCCATTGCCAAAATTCCCCCTAAAGACCAACCTAGTATCAAAAAGCGGTCAATGTGGTAGTAGTCGAGAAGGGATTCCAAGTCAATCAGGTGGTCGGTCATCTGAAAATCCCGATCAGCTGGACTTTTACCATATCCTCGCAAATCAGGGCTGATAGTCCAGAACCTCTGGGATAGATGTTGGGTAAAAACCGAAAGGCACTGACTTGAGCCGGGATGACCGTGAAGGCACAGAATTGGGAATCCTGACCCCTGGAGGTCAGTGTTGAGATATACTGCTGCTTGGTAGTTTTTTTTAATCCCATTCATGTTAATTGTTAATTGTTACTTGTGTAAGCATTCAGCCATCAGCCGTCAGCCGTCAGCCGTCAGCTTATTTTATTCAATAGCACCTCAAGGAGGTTACGCTATGGGCAGAAACTTTGTAAGCATTCAGCTGATAGCTGATAGCTGATAGCTGATAGCTGATAGCTGATAAGTGAATTGGTATGATCTCTTTTACTTATAATCGCACTGTTCGGTTTTCAGATACCGATGCCGCTGGTGTGGTCTATTTTGCTAATGTTTTATCTATCTGCCATGAAGCCTATGAAACTTCTCTAGATGCATCGGGTATTAATCTCAAGTCCTTTTTCACTAAGCCCGCTGTGGCAATTCCGATTGTTCATGCCAGTGTGGATTTCTTGCGTCCTATGTTTTGTGGGGATCCACTGCTGATTCACGTGATGCCTGAGCAGTTGAGTGAAAGTAAGTTTGAAATTGTTTATCAGGTTGTTACAGCTTCCTCATCGCAACAGTTACTGGCAAAGGCAATTACCAAGCACGTTTGTATTGATGCAATGACTAGAACCAAAATTCCCTTACCTGAGGAAATAGTGCAATGGCTAGGGAGTAGGGAGTAGGGAGTAGGGAGTCGGGAGTAGGGAGTCGGGAGTCGGGAGTCGGGAGTAGGGAGTAGGGAGTCGGGAGTAGGGAGTAGGGAGTAGGGAGTAGGGAGTAGGGAGTAGGGAGTAGGGAGTAGGTAAAAAATCCTGTGTACCTGATAGCTATGAAAAACCCTTTAGTAATTTTATTATCCCTTTGAGATGATATAGCTGACGGCTGACCGCTGACGGCTGACCGCTGATCGCTTACAAAAAAAATAGCCGTAGAAATACTATCCACGGCTATTTAAATGACCTATGTCAGTGAATTTCCAAACCAATCCGGACGTGATCCGATGGGATTGGCCAAGGGGGGGAAACCCCCCATAAATTTAAGGTGTTATGGCAACGACAAATACTTGGTCATGATAGTAATGAATTCCCCTGGAACCTCAGTGGGCTGCAGAGGACTCCACTCGGAAATTTCCGCATAGCGCAGAGCATAAAGGGCGTACATAGTGTTAAGTACTGCTTTACGAGACCCCTTCAAGATGTGCTTAACGGGTTGTTTGTTGGAGTTTGGAGTAAGTTCTGACATAGGTCACAAATTGAATTTGTTTACAATGATTATTGTAATGATTATAAAAATAGTTGTCAAGGGTTTTAAAAAGTTTTTTTTGGGAGGGGTATAGGAGTAATAAAAAAATGCGATTACATAACTTGATTGTTCGCGTAATTGCTATTTAAAAGCATCGGTTTTTGACAGTTTTTTTTAGATATATCTAGGGTTTATATCTGGTTTGTAAACATGCCTATTGCCTATGGCCTATGGCCTATTGCCTTTCAATTCCGATAGTGGCGGAAAATTTGCAAATCCAGGGCAGCTTACAGTAGTATAATAAGTACCTGGACAACAATACACCTCACCGTATTAACTTGTGTAAAGCTCCGTCTCCCTGCTCCCTACTCCCTACTCCCTACTCCCTACTCCCTGCCCCCTGCTCCCTGCTCCCTAAAAAAAATTATCAGCCCTTTATACACATCAACCCCCATGAGCTTAATCAAAAAAATCTACAATAAATTTCAACCATTTTATCCCTTACCTGCCAACGATCCAGCTTATGTTAACTGTAGTGAAGTCAGGGGAGATGACGATATTTTTAGGAAAATTGGTAAAACTATCCTCTTTTCAGACCAAGCGACTTGTCAACTTTATACTGGACATCGGGGTGTGGGGAAATCAACGGAGTTATTGCGTCTGGAAGATTATTTGAAGAAGGATGGCTGCTTTGTGGTTTATTTTCCAGCAACAGAAGGGGATATTGATGAAATTGATGCTCAATATACAGATATTCTTTTAGCTTGTACTCGTAATATTTTAGAGAAACTTAAAGAGTATGCGTCTCCTAATCCCTTATTAAATTGGTTACAGTCTCGCTACACTGAATTAAAGGATTTGGCGTTATCGGATGTAGAATTTGAAAAATTAAGTATTGAAGCTCAAATTCAGGTTTTTAGTAAATTGACCACAAGTTTAAGACGAATTCCTAGTAGCCGTGAAACCATTAGAAAACAGGTTGATAATTATAGTGTATCTTTGATTGAAGCGTTAAATGAATTTATTGAAGATGCTCAACATAAATTACCTAACGACCAATCCAAAATAGTTGTGATAGCAGATAACTTAGATAGAATCATCCCCCTGGAAAAAGGGAATGACAGAACAAGTCACGAAGAAATATTTCTTGATTATAGCAGTCAATTAACAGCGTTGAATTGTCACGTAGTTTATACAGTACCAATTTCCTTAGCCTATTCCAGTCAAGCGACTGAGTTAAGAAATATTTATGCTACTCCTCAAGTGTTACCAATGATTATGGTAAAAAACCGTGACAACAAACCCTATTCACAAGGATTAGATAAATTAAAAGAAGTTATTGAAAAAAGAGTTCACTTAGTTGACTCTACGATTGATATTGATACACAAATCTTTGATAGTCAAGACAGTCGGATTGAGTTGTGCTCTATGACTGGTGGTCATGTGCGAGAGTTGATGCTATTAATGCAGTCAGTAATGCGTTATATTGATGATTTCCCGATTACTACAAGAATAGTGAGGCGGGCGGTTAGTGATGCCAGAGATAGCACCTATCGTAATGCGGTTAGTTCTGAAGAATGGCAAAAATTAGCTGAAGTTTCTCTTTCCAAGTCTATCCCTAATGATGAAGACTATCGTAGTTTGCTATTCCGTCGTTGTGTGTTGGAATATCGAGAGTTTGATGGAGAAGGTAATCCTGTGCGTTGGTATGATGTTCACCCTGTAATTGAAGGAACACCTGAGTTTCAATCTGCTCTTCGTGATTTAACTAATAGTGAGCATTCAGCAGTCAGCGGTCAGTAGTCAGCTTTCCATAACTCCGATTAAACAAATGCTTACTTGTTTTATTTATAATAAGCACATAAATTAGCGTTGCCATAGCCAACCGATAGCTGATAACTGATAACTGATAACTGATAGCTGATAGCTGATAGCTGATAGCTGATAGCTGATAGCTGATAGCTGACAACTAATAAATAAAATGCTGACATCCAATTCAACAACATTTAGATCAGATGAAGAAGAATCTTATCTGAGGTTAAAACGCGATTTATCTTGGCGTGAAGGCTTTGGGATTTTATTTGTGCGGTGTACTCCTGTACAAGAAAAAAGAATTATTGAAGAAATTAAACAAGATATTAATGATAAAACCGTTGATGTTTTAACCCTAGACCATTCTATTTATAATTTATATGATCTGATTGAGGAAAAGGTTAACGACAATCCCATTGATATTTTAGTGATTAGTGGCCTTGAAAAGTCTTTAGCCTTAGACGATTATATTAAACGTACCCTTGAAAATCCTAAAAAAGCGTATCAAAGAGAGGCTTTAGCCAGCTTATTAGGTCATCTCAATTGGCAACGGGAAAGATTTAGAGATGATTTTAATTGCTGCTTAGTGTTTACGGTTAGGAAATATACCTTAAAGTATTTAGTGCGTCGTGCTCCTGATTTTTTTGATTGGCGTTCTGGAGTAATCGAGTTTCCTGTAGATAAAGATATTGATTTGCTTCAATATTATACTCCCTTTCAAGCTAATATTGAGCAGCAAAAACCACAGGAGGTATCTCAAGATATAGTTCATAGTACTGACGAGTATTATGATTTGTTGAAAAAGCTACTCTTACTAGAGTATGAAAATGATGGTGATTTACAAGCTATTCATGATGTTGTTGAATCTAATTCTGATAAATTAAATAACTCTTTTGCCAAAATTTTAGAACAGTGGCTCCTTAAGACTTGTGCTGACCTAAATCCTGAAGAAAAAGAAGCAATTGCCGGAATAGTAGAAAGTATTTGTATTGATATTGCTCAATATAATTTAGGAAAAAGTGCCAATAATTTAGAAATAGCTATTACTGGATTAGAAACTGTTTTACAATTACGTCCCCGGGAAACTCTATCCCAAGAATGGGCGCAAACTCTATATAATCTCGGTGGTGTTTATATAAATCGTATTGTTGGCGACAAAGCTGAGAATTTAGAAAAAGCGATCGCTTGTTACCAACAGGCTCTTACCGTTTATACCTTTGAGGCATTTCCCCAAGCTTGGGCAATGACGCAAACTAATCTCGGTATTGCTTACTCTGACCGAATCAAAGGTGATAAAGCACAGAATATTGAACAAGCAATCGCTTCTTACCAACAGGCTCTTAAAGTAAGAACCTTGGATGCATTTAAACAAAATTGGGCAAGGACACGATATAATCTCGGCAATGCTTACCGTGAGGCAATCAAAGGTAAAAAAGCACAGAATATTGAACTGGCGATCGCTTGTTACCAAGAAGCTCTAAAAGTTTATACCTTTGATGCTTTTCCCCAAGATTGGGCAGATACACAGAATAATCTTGGTATTGCTTACTCTGGCAGAATCAAAGGTGAGAAAGCACAGAATATTGAACAAGCGATCGCTTGTTACCAAGAAGCTCTAAAAGTTTATACCTTTGATGCTTTTCCCCAAGATTGGGCAGATACAAAATATAATCTCGGTATTGTTTACTCTGGCAGAATCAAAGGTGAAAAAGCACAGAATATAGAAGAAGCGATCGTTTGTTATCAACAAGCTGTGAAAGTTTATACCTTTGAGGATTATCCCCAAGCTTGGGCAAAGACACATAATAATCTCGGTGCTGTTTTCCGTAATCGAATTAAAGGTAAAAAAGCACATAATATTGAACTGGCGATTGCTTGTTTCCAAGAGGCTCTTACCGTCAGAACCTTTGAGGCTTTTCCTGAAGATTGGGCAATGACACAATATAATCTCGGTATTGCTTACGGTAACCGAATCAAAGGTGAGAAAGCACAGAATATAGAAGAAGCGATCGCTTGTTTGCAAGAAGCTCTGAAAGTTTATACCTTTGAAGCATTTCCCAAAGATTGGGCAAGGACACAAACTAATCTCGGTGTTGCTTACTGTAAGCGAATCAAAGGTGAGAAAGCACAAAACATAGAAGAAGCGATCGCTTGTTACCAACAGGCTCTTACAATCAGAATGTCTGACGTATTTATCGAAGATTGGGCAACTACACAAACTAATCTCGGTATTGCTTACTATCTCCGAATAAAAGGTCATAAAGCAGAGAATCTAGAGCGGGCGATCGCTTGTTTCAACACAGCTCTGATAGTTTATACATTTAACGAATTTCCTGAAGATTGTTCAATGGTAAATGTATTAAAATGTAGATTACAATTTAGATTGAAATTTGCCTACATAATTTCAACAAAGTTATCAAAAATTAAGAAGCTTGTAGGGTGGGCAAAAACCGGTTGATTCTTTGTAACTATTCAGATTGTGGATATTCACTAATTACTAAAAACTAATGACTACAAAACTTCCCCCTATTACTCCCGGTGACATTCTTCTAGAAGAATTTATAAAACCATTCGGCATCAGCGAGAATCAACTCGCTCAGGATATCCATGTACCCGTAACACAGATCAATGCCATCTTGACACTCCCCGCGTCTAAAGACGCGGGGATTCTTCGCTCATAGACTCGACTTGCTGAACCTGGCCGGAGCCAAGAACAGTAGAGGCCAAATCTCCCGAAGCGTTCGGATTAATAATCCAAGTTCCGACGTGCCCCGTCGTACTTGTGGCTCTATTACGGATGTTGATGGCGGCGTTATGGTCTCTATCAAGTTCACACCCACATTCACAGACATGAGTTCTTGTCGATAGGGACTTTTTAACTTCTTCGCCACAATCAGAGCAGTTTTGGCTGGTATAGGCAGGATTTACCGCAACGGTTATCCTGCTGAATTTGACCCCAAAATACTCCAACCACTTCCTAAACTGATACCAACCAGCGTCATTAATAGACTTAGCAAGACAGTGATTTTTTACTAAATTCTTAACTCTTAAATTTTCGTAGGCGACCAGATCGTTAGATCGGATTACGCAACGTGCAAGTCTCTTTGCATGTTCTTCACGCTGCCTACTTATTTTAAGATGCTGTCTACCTAATCTATTAATCGCTTTCCGACGATTGGATGAGCCTTTCTTTTTCCGAGAAACTCGGCGTTGATAAAACTTTAAACGTTTCTCCCCTTGTCTGTAAAATCGGGGGTTAGGTTCGGAATGACCGTTAGAATCTGTGTAGAACTCCTTAAGTCCTACGTCCAGTCCTATCATCTCGCCTGTGTGAGGTACTTCCTCGTTTACATTGACTGCAACGCAAAATTGCACGTAGTACCCATCAGCACGTTTGACTATCCTGACCCGGTTTATCTGCTTTTTGTCGAAGCGCCACAAGTCCCAGGTACCCTTAAGTTTGAGTTTTCCTATCCCTTTTTTGTCCGTGAACGTTATCGATTTTTTGTCAGGGGATAATTTCCATCCTGACTTCTTGTATTCGACACAGCGGGCACGTTTTTGGAATTTAGGAAAACCCTTCTTGCCTGGAACCTTTTTCTTGCAGTTATCGTAGAAACGAACAATCGATGACCATGCCCTCTCAGATGCAGCCTGACGGGCAGTAGAGTTCAGTTCATTGGCAAAAGGAAATTCTTTAGCCAGTATTTTGGAGTACCGGCTAAGGTCACTTTTCCCTGTTCCTTTATTGTCCAGCCACAAACGAATACAACTATTTCGGATAAACTTAACCGTCCGAATGGCTTCGTCTATAGCTGAATATTGGGATTCCTTTCCTTTTGCCTTAAACTCTAAAATAATCACCGAGTCTCGACCTCCTCGACCTTGACCTTCGGTCACGCTACGCGAACGGTCGCCCTAGGCGAACGATATACTTTTATATTAGCATTCCTGTATAAAAGTGTCAAGCAAAAGTCAAGGTTTTTTCACGGCGGCTAAAGACCGCTGCGTTCACCAAGTGTCGCCTACGGCGAGCCTTCATCCCCGCTCGCTTTGTGACGGGGCTTTCGGCTATCGAGGATTTTTGTAAACGGCAAAAAAACCATTACTACCGATACAGCCCTGAGGCTATCCAGATACTTCGGTACTACTCCCCAATTTTGGTTGAACCTCCAACAACATTATGAGCTTGAACTAGCCGAAGCAACCCTAGCTGATCAGATTTTGAAAACGATCAAACCCCTCGCTTCTATTGCGGCAAATGACCATGAAGGGTAAGCTATCAGCTGTCAGTTATCAGCTGTCAGCTATCAGCTTACGGGCATCTTGGTGGAAGGGGCATCAGGTGTGGAATGGGCATCAGGTGTGGAACTGGCATCTTGCCAGTTTCAATATATTTTCGGGCTGGCAGGATGCCCACTCTACTCCTATTCATTCCTTAATTCAGCCCATCTTACGCAACTGCTGGTGGGCAAAAACCCTTTGGTGCTTGTAATAATTCTAGATTCTATAATTTTGCCCACCCTACGCACTCTGGTAAAAGTATCAGTATAAGTCTTAAAAAGTCCCCCTTATTAAGGGGGATTTAGGGGGATCAGTAGACTTGTCAGGTGGGCAAAAACCCTTTGGTGCTTGTAACAATTCTAGATCATAGAATTTTGCCCACCCTACGCACTCTATTGCCTATTGCCTATTGCCTATTGCCTCTGATCTGTTCCCTGTTCCCTGTTCCCTGTTCCCTACTCCCTACTCCCTACTCCCTACTCCCTACTCCCTAATCATCAATCACCGCACTCCGATCAAGCAACACCAAATCCCGCAATTGTTCTGTATTCATTTCCGTCAACCAATCTTCCCCAGCATCCACAGTTTGTTCCGCTAACTGTTTCTTACTTTCAATAATGTCATTAATCTTTTCTTCCACAGTGCCAGTACAGATAAACTTATGGACTTGAACATTGCGTTTTTGACCAATCCGAAAAACCCGGTCAGTGGCTTGATTTTCCACCGCTGGATTCCACCAGCGGTCTACATGAAACACATGATTAGCTCTCGTTAAATTCAATCCAGTGCCACCGGCTTTCAGAGACAGAATAAATATCGATGGACCATCGGGGTCATTCTGGAACCGATCAATCATTTCCTCCCGTTGTTTCTTACGAGTTGCGCCATAGAGAAATAAAACTTCCTTCCCAAATTTTTGCTCTAAATAGGGTTTCAGCAATTTCCCCCATTCCGAAAATTGGGTAAAAATTAAGCCACGGTCTCCCTCAGAAATCGCCTCTTCTAACATTTCTTCCAACCGTCGTAACTTACCCGACTGCTGGCTAGACATCAACGAATTATCTCCCGTTTTCCCCTTAGTCTTTTTCCCCTTACTCTCCAACAGAGCGGGATGATTACACAGTTGCTTGAGTCTCAACAACAAAGTCAAAATCATGCCCTTGCGCTTAATCCCCTCAGCCTCTTCAATTTGTGCTAAGGAATCATCCACCAACTGTTGATAAACCGTAGCTTGGGCTGCGGAAAGACCACAAAAAACATTCATTTCCTGCTTTTCTGGCAAATCTTGAATAATAGACTTATCGGTTTTGAGGCGACGGAGGATAAAGGGTTGCACTAGCGATCGCATGGTCTGCAAGGAATCCCGGTCGCCAAACTTCTCAATGGGTACAGCAAATCGACGTTGAAAGAATTGGCGGTCGCCTAAATACCCAGGATTGAGAAAATCGATAATTGACCACAATTCCGACAATCGATTTTCCACGGGAGTACCGGTTAAGGCAATCCGAAAGCTAGTGGAAAGTTGCTTGACCGCTTGGGATTGCTTAGCGCTAGGATTCTTAATATTCTGAGCTTCATCCAGCACCACCCCCTGCCATTCCACCCCATCCAGGGTAGTCGCATCCCGATATACTAAGGAATAACTGGTAATGATCACCTGCTTAGTCTTAACTGCCTTAGCAAAGGCTTTCCCTTTGGAGCGTTTATCCCCGTGATGGACAATAGTTTTCAGGGATGGCGCAAATTTCCTTACTTCCCGTTCCCAGTTTCCTAGCACAGAAGTCGGACATACCACCAAGCAGGGTCCATTCAGCGTACCTTCTTCCTGAAGATGCAACAGAAACGCAATCAGTTGTGCCGTCTTACCAAGGCCCATATCATCCGCCAGACAAGCACCCAAACCCCAACGTTCCAGAAACGCCAGCCAGCCCATCCCTCTAGCTTGATAGGGTCGCAATTGCCCCTGAAAACTAGCAGGTTGAGGAATCGGCTCCAGGGATTGATTCCCCTGTAAGTTAGTAATTAACTCTTGCAACGCTCCCGATGCTTCAAACTTGACCACTGGTAGTTTGGCCAAGGTATTATTATCACCAGTAGTGATCCGCAAAGCATCCTCTACCGACAGAGTCATGTTATCTGTCGAACCCTTAAACATCTCTTGAGCTGCACGGACATCGGACGGTTGTAAAGCCATCCATTCCCCATCCACCTCCACTAGCGGTGATTTCAGTGCCATCAAGCGATTAAACTCCCGCTTCGAGATGGTTTTATCTCCAATCGCCAGTTGCCACTTAAACTTCAGTAAGCTTTGGAGTCCTAACCGTTGATTCTTCTTTTGTGGTGGCACTTCCGCCACAAGACTAATCCCCAAGCGTTTGGCTCCCGTGCCTGGTTTCAATCCTGGGGGTAAGACAATACCCAAGCCATTCTCTTGCAACCGCCATGCACTAGCCCTAATGAACTCATACACATCTACTATGGTTAGCTCACAAAACTCAGGACGGGATTGGTGTAGGCTAGGTTCAATGGGAGGATAGAGTCGAGTCGCTAATCCTAACCCTTTGAGAAACGTTTCCTGAGGTTGTTCAATGGTTCGCTGGTTAATCTCCAATCGCTCTCCTGAGTGATTCCAAATCGTCTCAGCATCCACCACCAGGTCTGGGTCATCAACCGCTTGTAAGCCATAGGCCAAGCCCCAACTCTCTTGGTCAGAGGTAGGAGGCTTCAGGATAAAACAAGTGCGAAACAGATTGTGGCTCAACCTCTTAGACGTCGGTGTCACTAAATTCTGTTGCACCGGAGTGTTCCAAGTCGAGAGTGCTGCCGCTAATCGACCAAAGGCTTGTGAATCTAGGGCTAGGGATTCTGAATTAGACGAAAAATTAGAAGAAAGCGATCGCAACCATTCCACCATCGGTGATTCTACTACTGGCACCGACTCACCCTTGACAAAATCCCGCACCTGTGTATTAACCACACTACTCAAGAATCCCAGTAGCAATTCCTGAGCCTTAACCAAATCGGTTGCAGGTTTAAGGTTGGGAGGTTGAAGGTTAGCAGGTTGAAGGTTGGTTGGTTGAAGGTTGGGGGGTTGAAGGTTGGGGGGTTGAAGGTTGGGGGGTTGAGGGGTCAAGTGTGGAGAATTAAGCTGTTGTGGATAAGCACAGCAAGCCGAGGGCATGAGCTTGATATACTTTTCTAGACGGACTTGATCGGTAGTACTATCAAGCAGAGGTTGCCAGCAAGCCCTTACCTTACCATCAGGCAATCGGTAAACTCCTGGTAAAAACTTACCCCGATTCAGCAGATCCAAGCTCCACCGCATCACCTGAGACCAAAAACGCAACTCCCCTCCCAGGTAAGCATCTGAGCCTTCAAAAGAGCCAAGGGGTAAGGCTTGCAGGAATCTTACCGCTGCCATCGGTTCCAGACTTACCCCTTGGACTTGCCATGGTTGCAATTCCCACTGGGCAGCCTCTGCACTATCTTGTGAACTATCTAAAAACACTTTGCTAGACAGCACTGGATAAGCTGGTTCACCCTTGAATGATGCTTGAGTAGGTAGGAGAATAATTTGAGACTGCCAGCGATGGTGATGCTGTTGAGCGCCACGCTTACGACTACCTGAACGAGCCTTCTCAGACACCTCTAAAAATTGACCGATGGACAGACTATGAGAACCTAAAAAAGACGTCAATTCTTCCTCAGTCATCCCAAAGGGGTGAGATGACATCTCATTGGCAGTTGTTGATATCTGCGCCTTCGTGCGCCAAGTTTCTCCCCAAATAAATAGATGACCACTAGTTTCCCTAGGTATCCAACTGCCATGTAACGTTGCCATAATAAATTTTGTGTCTTTTTATGTTATCTAGTCCAGGTTTTGTCGATCAAACTTGCTGAATTTCTCCCTTCGGATTAACAGCTATCGTATCTGATTAATAGATTTTATAACAAAGGGAGCAGGGAGTAGGGAGTAGGGAGTAGGGAGTAGGGAACAGCGGAACAGGGAACAGGGAACAGGGAGTAGGGAACAGGGAGTAGGGAGTAGGGAACAGAAATTATCACAATTAATTTAGGATTCCTATAGGTAATTGATGTGATGGTAATTGAGGTAAGCAAAATTAAATTAGTTTAGCTGATCCGGCGATATTAGCCCCAGATAATTGACCCTTCGATTAAGATATCTTCGGTTATTAAAAAATTATATATAGACTATTATAATTAAGCAATATTTATAACATAAAACGGTTAAATAATTTGAGATAGTACTGAAAAAAATGGTTAATTTATAATTAAACTATATGTCTATTAGTGATAGTATTCAGTAGGATTGAAAGTCTTAAAAACCGCTGATGTAACTCCACACTAAAATTGGTCAGTGTCAAAAACAAAGCAACCGTAAGCGCAAAGCAGTTAATCCCTTAGCCAAACACCATCAAAAAGTATAGCGTTTACTAGTCTAATCAGGTACATATAAATTTTTTCATTGCTCCGCGCTCCCTACTCCCTACTCCCTACTCCCTGTTCCCTACTCCCTACTCCCTACTCCCTACTCCCTACTTAACACCCCCCCCGAGTGATAAATGCTACGATTGCGACAGAACGAGAACAGTGATCAAACAAAGAAGGAAAAAGTGCCGAAATGGTAGAGATAGACAAGTCAATATCCTTTGATGGACGGGATATTAGACTCAAAGTAGGTCTACTTGCCCCTCAATCTGGTGGTTCAGTAATGATACAGTCGGGGGATACAGCAGTTCTAGTGACAGCAACTCGTGCCCCTGGTCGAGAAGGGATCGATTTTCTGCCCTTGGTAGTTGACTACGAAGAAAGACTCTACGCAGCAGGTCGGATTCCAGGTGGTTTCCTCAGGCGGGAAGGCCGTCCTCCAGAAAAAGTTATTTTAACTAGCCGTCTAATTGACCGTCCCTTGCGTCCGTTATTTCCCAGTTGGCTACGAGATGATATACAGATTGTAGCAACTACCCTGTCTATGGATGAACAAGTACCGCCAGATGTTTTGGCAGTTACTGGTGCATCGATTGCTGTGTTGCAGGGCAGCATTCCCTTCTATGGACCAATGGCAGCTGTACGGGTAGGGTTACTCGGGGATGATTTTATGATTAATCCCACCTACAAAGAAATCGAAAACGGCGACTTGGACTTAGTCGTAGCTGGTTCCCCACAAGGGGTAATTATGGTAGAAGCCGGTGCCAATCAATTACCCGAACAAGATATAATCGAGGCCATCGACTTCGGCTACGAAGCGGTACAAGACTTGATCAAAGCCCAGCAAGACCTGCTTGAGGAGTTGGGAATTGAAATAGTGATTGGCGAAGCCCCAGCCGTAGACTCGAAACTAGAAGAATTTATCCGCGTCCGCGCCACTGACAAAATTAAAGCTGTCCTCTCCCAATTTGACCTGGACAAAAACGGTCGGGATGTTGCCTTGGATGAAGTTAAGGACAGTGCTGTCAAAGCAGAAATTTCTCAACTCAAAGAGGATGACCCAATCCGTGTAGCGGTTACTGAAGATAGCGCATTAGTCGATAAGCTGTTCAAAAGCCTCACCAAAAAACTGATGCGTACTCAGATTGTGGAAGAGGGAGTGCGCGTAGATGGTCGCAAGCTAGACCAAGTGCGTCCAGTGTCTTGTCAAACCAGTCTATTACCTCAGCGAGTTCATGGTAGCGCTTTGTTCAACCGAGGACTAACCCAAGTCCTATCTACTGTTACCTTGGGAACACCTGGAGATGCCCAAACTCTAGATGACCTTAACCCAGAAGATGAGAAGCGCTATCTGCACCACTACAATTTCCCACCCTTTTCTGTAGGGGAAGTCAAGCCATTGCGATCGCCCGGACGGCGTGAAATTGGTCACGGAGCCTTAGCAGAACGAGCATTAGTCCCAGTGTTGCCCCCTCAACACGAATTTCCCTATGTGATCCGGGTAGTATCGGAAGTCCTCTCTTCCAATGGTTCCACCTCCATGGGCTCGGTTTGTGGTTCAACTCTGGCCTTGATGGATTCAGGTGTACCCATTACCAAACCCGTTAGTGGTGCAGCCATGGGTTTGATCAAAGAAGGAGAGGAAGTGCGCATTCTCACCGATATTCAAGGTATTGAAGACTTTTTGGGTGACATGGACTTCAAAGTCGCCGGTACCGATACTGGCATCACGGCTTTGCAAATGGACATGAAAATCACTGGTTTGTCCATGGATACCGTAGCCCAGGCCATTGAGCAAGCCAAACCGGCCAGACTGCATATCCTAGAAAAGATGCTGGCGGTGATTGACACACCCTCCACAGACATGTCACCCTTTGCTCCTCGCCTCTTAACCATGAGGATTGATCCAGAGTTCATTGGTACCGTGATTGGTCCAGGGGGTAAGACAATTAAAGGAATTACCGAGCAAACTGGGGCAAAAATCGATATTGAAGATGACGGTACAGTTACCGTATCTGCTATGGATGGGGACAGAGCCACAAAAGCTATCAATATCATCCAAGGCTTAACCCGCAAGCTGAATGAAGGGGATGTCTATGTTGGTCGTGTCACCCGGATTATTCCCATTGGTGCCTTTGTGGAAATACTTCCTGGCAAAGAAGGCATGATTCACATTTCCCAACTAGCTGACTATCGAGTTGGCAAAGTGGAAGATGAGTTAGCGGTAGGAGATGAGGTAGTTGTCAAAATACGAGAAATTGACAACAAGGGTCGTCTTAATTTAACCCGTTTGAACATTCATCCCGACGAAGCTGCCGCAGCACGGGAAGCAGCAGCATTATAGCGCTACGCCCCATGGCATTGGCAAGAGGCAAGAGGCAAAAGTTAACAGCGACAGCTTTTGCTGCTTGTATCAATGTCAAACACCTGAATGCTTAGCTGAACCGCGAGAAGCCCCGCACTTTACCTTCATTGGGTAAGTGTCGGCATCAAGCCCGGGGTAAGAGTCGGAACGGAGCTTACCAATGTGATATACTAGGAATGGTAGGGAAGATAAATTAAGAGCTAACCGCCACCTACCAACTAAAAATAGAACTTTTTGTATTGTTCCGGCGCGGAGGGGCATCTCGTGTCGTTAGTAAAGCTTACTGAGTATCCGTTCGCGTAGCGTCGGGCAAAGCCCGATAGCGATGGCTGGAGTTGGTAAGAAGCCCGCGCTGTACCGTGAGGGCAGCGTCGGGAGTATGTCACCAGCAAAAGTTAAACAATTCTGATATAGCCGCAAGTAAAAGCTTTAAACTAAATAATGCATTATGGTTTAGAGATGATTTAGTTAAGCTGTGCGCAAAATTGTTATAGCTGGTAACTGGAAAATGTACAAAACTCAAGCGGAAACCGCTGAGTTTTTAAAGGGATTTTTGCCTGAGCTGGAGCAAACTCCCATAGAACGGGAGGTTGTTCTGTGTGCTCCCTTCACCGACTTAGGTGTGATGTCTGAGCATGTACAAAATACTCCTGTACAGATCGGGGCTCAGAATATCCACTGGGAAAATGCTGGAGCCTACACTGGTGAAATTGCTGGTGCAATGCTCAAGGAAATTGGTGTGCGCTATGTCATTGTTGGTCATAGTGAACGGCGTCAATACTTCGGCGAAACTGACGAAACCGTTAATAAACGCCTTCACGCTGCTCAGCGTCACAGTTTGATTCCAATTCTGTGTGTTGGGGAAACTAAAGCACAACGGGATGCTGGTCAAACAGAAGAAATTATTACCAAGCAGTTGGAAAAAGACCTAGTCAACGTTGACCAGCAAAATTTAGTGATTGCTTACGAACCGATCTGGGCAATTGGTACTGGAGACACTTGTGATGCATCAGAAGCGAATCGAATCATTGGATTGATTCGCTCCTTACTCAAGGAAGCTAATGTCCCAATTCAATATGGTGGCTCCGTCAAACCCAATAATATTGATGAAATTATGGCTCAATCAGAAATTGATGGAGTACTGGTGGGCGGAGGAAGCTTGGAACCTGCTAGCTTTGCCAGGATTGTCAATTATCAGTAGTTGTGATTAGTTATTGGCTAATTGTTAATTGTTAATTGTTAATTGTTAGTTAGCTTATTATTAGTTAATTGGTTAATTGGTTAATGGCAATGGGCAATTTTAAATTTGCAATTAGCCATCAGCCATAAGCTATGGATAAAGGAAAATTAACCATCCAGAACTATTCTTTCCACTGGGGCAAACGAACCTATATCATGGGTATCTTGAACGTTACCCCCGATAGTTTTAGTGATGGCGGAGTATATTATACCCTAGAAGCTGCCTTAAGGCAAGCTCACGCTCTAGTAGATGCTGGTGCTGATATTATCGATATTGGTGGTCAATCGACTCGACCTGGTGCCGAGCAAATTTCCCTACCCGAAGAACTAAAACGAGTTGTGCCTGTGGTAGAGGGAATCCGTTCAGTGGTGAAGATACCGATTTCTGTCGATACCACTAGAGCATCTGTGGCTAAGGCTGCGGTAGAAGCTGGTGCGGATATGGTCAATGATATTTCCGGTGGCACATTTGACCCAGACATGTTGCCAGTCGTAGCGCAGTTGGGGGTACCCATTGTATTAATGCATATCCGAGGCACCCCCGTTTCCATGCAAAAACTGACTGATTATCAAGACTTAATTGGGGAAATCTATAGCTTTCTTGAGAATCAGGTCAATGCCGCAATCGCAGCAGGAATTAAGCGATCGCATATTATTATTGACCCAGGCATTGGTTTTGCCAAAACCGCTGAGCAAAGTGTAGAGATTCTGCGGCAACTGCCTAGGTTTGATGCCCTTGGTGTACCGATGTTAGTCGGAGTATCTCGCAAAAGCTTTATTGGACGCATTATCAATCAACCAGACCCCAAGGATCGAATTTGGGGAACTGCTGCGGCTTGTTGCAGTGCCATTGCCGGTTCAGCAGACATCCTGCGGGTACACGATGTTCGCCAGCTCTATGATGTCTGCCGTGTTGCTGATGCGATTTGGCGTGTTTAAGTATTCAGCGGTCAGCAATCAGCAATCAGTTATCAGTTATCAGTTATCAGCTAATGTGCGTAGCGCATATGCTTACATTATTATAGTCCTAATTACTCTCGCCCACAGATTCAGTTTGAAGCAAATCGGTCATAGCTTCGCTCAGTGCTTTTGGATCCATAAAGACGACTTTAGAATTGCTGCTTTCACCTAATTTTTCATTGGCTTCTACATAGCGTTGAGCGATCAAGAACTGTAGGACTTTCTGAGTATTAGCTTCCTCTTCAAGAGCTTTGGAGATCATTTGGATCGACTCCACTGTACCTTCAGCCTGTAAAATTTTGGCTTGTTTCTCACTCTTAGCAGCTCGCTCCTTCTCTAGGGCATCGATAATAGTCTGGGGTGGTTTAATCTCTTGCACCTCAACCCGCATCACCTTGACTCCCCAATCAGCAGAGGCATCATCTAGTTGTTGCAATAAGTTCTGATTGATTCTGTCTCGAGAGGCATAAGTCTCATCTAGTTCCAACTGACCAATGGTAGAACGCAGGGTGGTCATGACTAAATTTTCAATCGCCTCATGAACATTGTCTACAGCATAAAACGCTTTGTACATATCTAAAATTTGCCAATACACGATCGCATCGACTTCTACCTGAACGTTATCTTTGGTGATTGCCTGCTGGGGTTCAATGTCTAAAATCTGCTCACGGGTACTCTCTTCTACGGCAATCTTGTCTATAAACGGAACTACATTGAAGTTAAGACCAGGCTCTAGTTTTTTACGATACTTACCAAAGCGTTCTACAAGAGCTTCATTTCCCTCTTGAACAACTTTTGTGGTACCGACGCTGTAGCCAAAGGCTACTAAAATAACTGGGGCGAGTATGCTAAGAAGAATATCCATAGTGTTTAAGATCCTTTTAGGAGAATAATCAATTTGATGTTGCGGCTAGCATTTGCTAGAACTAACTTTATCAATAGAAGAGCAAAAAATGTGTGTATAGATAACTTTCACTCTAGCGACCCCTGGGTTGACTGTCAAAGCTGTTATCAAAACTACGGAGAAGCTAACTTCTGTGGATGAGGGGTATTACCCTCACCATTACCCTCACCTATACTTATACCGAGTTGCATTCAAAGAGAGTAGATTGGTTGGATAGGGAGATAGGGAGATAGGGAGATGGGGAGATGGGGAGATGGGGAGATGGGGAGATGGGGAGATGGGGAGATGGGGAGATTGGGGGAACAGAAAATTGTACCTTTGACCGCAACTTAAGTATTAGAAACTCAGAACACAAGAGAGGGAAGATCCGCAAGAACTAAAAAAGTAGGTGATCAAAGCAGATTTGGTGTAAGCATTCAGCTGTCAGCCGTCAGTGCTCAGTAGTCAGCTTTTTGTATTCAAAAGCACCGATTGCGCTACGGGCACGCTGCGCGAACAGTAGCGTGCCCGTAGCGCATTAGCTGATAGCTGATACGCGACACGCTGATAGCTAATAGCTGAATGCTTACAATTTCGTACTAGTCAGTTTTTTCAGCAGCAGATGGCTTGTCTTCTTCAGCCTTGTCCTGATTAACCAGCCATTCTGAGAGGGGGCGTGAGACCGCATACTGAAAGTCCACTGGCACTAACAGCACCTCCGACTGCTCAGATTTGGAATCCAGTGGTAGGATTTGAGCATATAGGAAACTGCGAGTAAAGTCCAAGTTGCCTAAGATCAGCTTCGGAGTGTCCTGATTTTTCAGTTTCACTGTTATAGTTGCTGAGGGCTTGTCCAATCCATACTCTGGAAGTTGGTCAGGGCTAACCGTCAGAATGCGATCGCTTTTGCCCTGAGCCAGCAAGTTCAACAAAAAGGAAACAACCGCATCACTGGCTGTCGCCTCTTTGGGCTTTTTCATCCGCCAACCCGATTCTGGCTCACTGGCTCGCTCAAATACTAAGGTCTTGTCATCACTATTAACAGTAAAAGATTGAATCTCGTCTTCAGTGAAATTAAATATAGGTTTTTTAGGGATTTTAGCAGCTTCTCGCTTTTCAGAACCCTGAATTTCATAAATATATACACCTCCCCCCAGGAGGATGGCACAAATGACTAAAATCAGAGTTGTCCGTTGTAGTTTCATGGGAGTGAACTGCATCGATCTAAACACAGCTTAATACGTTATAGGGATTCTCAATTGGGTGAGGTACGCCGCCCTTGGGGTTAATGGGAGTAGGGAGTAGGGAGTAGGGAGTAGGGAGTAGGGAGTAGGGAGTAGGGAGTAGGGAGTAGGGAGTAGGGAGTAGGGAAGTCAGAAGAGGAATCTCCTCTTGCCCCCCTTAATAAGGAAGAGGGAAAAATCCTGTTTACCTCACAAATATGAGAAACCCTATAGCTAGATCTAGGGAAGTGTTTGGGAAATTGCTAAGTAGTCGGACATCAATCAACGCGCTCTATGTAAAGAATTATGAAAATTCCGATCCAAAAAACACTGGTATGGCTATTGGGTGGTTTAAGTATCTCAGGGGTAATCGCGCCAGCCTTGGGATTAGATACATCAATCTCAGAAGCTGGTATTAATGTCTATCGGTTACACCAACCCCCCTATAATTTAACAGGTCGCAAAATTGCCATTGGGCAAGTGGAAATTGGTAGACCTGGGTTATTTGGTAAGGATAAGGCCGCTATCAAGAATCGGACAGTAACTCCTGCGGGAGTATTTTATCGTAACACCCCAGCACAACCTAATACCCATGTTGATGAACATGCGGCTATGGTAGCAGCTGTGATGGTTAGTCGAGACAAAGGGTTGCCGGGAGTAGCACCTGGGGCAAAACTCTACGCTTCAGCAGTTGGCTCCCTGTCTAGGAGTGGACAACCGGAAGAGTGCTTGTCGGCTCAGCATATTGCTCAGCAAAATGGCTCAGATGTACGGGCAATTAATTTTAGTTTTGGTGAATCCCTACAGCGGGACCCGAGGGAGAAAGCGGTGCTGGATGGCAATGCGCTGTTAACTCTATGTATCGATTGGTCAGCTAGGGTGCATGATGTGTTATATGTGATTGCTGGCAACCAAGGGAAAGGGGGCATTCCTATCCCCACAGATAATTTTAATGGTATCAATGCAGCATACACAGCCAAGCGTCAGGGAGTTTTTAATAAGATAGACTTTGCTAACTTGAGTGCTTTACCAGTTGGTATTGGTCGTCGTCTGATTCGGCAAGAAATTAATGTTGGTTCCCGCCGCTCCATTAATTTGGTAGCTCCTGGCAACAAGATATCCTTGTATGACCTCAAAGGTAAAGTGACTAAGGTCAGTGGTACCAGTTTTGCTGCTCCCCATATCACTGGTGCTGTAGCATTGCTACAGGAATTTGGTGATTCCGCTTTGCGCAAGCTGCGCTCAAGACAACAAAAACTATTCTTGATGCAGTCGCTCAGAGCGGAAACCACCAATACCGGTCTGCATCGCTTGTGGATGAATTGGAGTACAGATTCCCGACGCCATGAAGTGATGAAGGCAGTCTTGCTTAATTCTGCTGACAAAATCCAAGATCTCGGTGATGGGATGCTACTAGGGATGAGTCGCACGATTCGGGCAAAGGATAATCACAACTGGTTAGAGTCTGATGCTTACCAAGACCCTAAAATTCCTCTGGATATGCAGATGGGGACAGGACATCTCAATGGGTTTCGAGCTTACCAGCAATTTAAACTCGGCCAATGGAGTCCCAGTGGCATTGGAGTGCCACCAGTAGGTTGGGATTACCGTGCTGTGGAGAAATCATCTTATCGGGACTATGTGTTGACAAAACCCCTAGCAGAAGGAAGTTTTATCTCCTTGACTCTGGCTTGGGATCGTTTGGTGGAGTTGGAGGATGAGAATAATAATGATGCTTATGATGTTGGGGAGAGTTTTCGCGATCGCGGTTTGAATAATCTTGACCTCTATTTAATGCCAGTGGGAGAAGAGGACACTACCAAAAGTGTCTGTGCTTCTATAAGTGAAGCGGATGCTGTGGAACATATTTTCTGCAAAATCCCTGCTCAGGGTCGCTACAAAATTCGGGTTCAGTATCAACAACAAGTTAATCAGCCGTCTCAAGCTTATGGTTTAGCTTGGTGGACAGTTCCAGATCCCCAATGAGAGGCAAGATAGGGAAGATGGGGAAACTTGGAAACTTTCCTGACATCTGGGAAACTCATGAATTTTACCAAATTTTCCTGATCAAAATCACAAAAAAAACAATAATAAAGCAACTACAGTAGGAATGGTAGTTGATTCAGAGTCAGAAGGAATGGAAGCAGAGTTTTACTACCGAGGAATAGATAAGATTCGTCAAGGAGACTTGAACGAAGCAATTGAGGAATTTGACAAAGCCTTAGAGATTAATCCGAACTTCGCCGAAGCCTACTATAAACGAGCTATGGCTCGCTTTGACTTAGGGGATCAACAAGGTGCGATCGCCGATTATACAATGGCTTTACAAATCAATTCTGAAAGTATTGAAGTTTATTTCGGGCGGGGTTTGGCTCGATTGGCACTGGGAGATGCCACTGGAGCAATAGAAGATGCCAATCAAATACTTAAGATTAATCCTAACCAGCCTGCAGCTTGTAAGCTTCAGGGTAGTGCCTACCGTAAGTTAGGAGATAATCAGGCTGCGATCGCATCATTTAAACAAGCAGCTCAGCTCTACCTAGACCAAAAAGATAAATTAAATTGTCGTCGTTGTCTTGAGAGTATCAATCAAATTCAACAACAGCAAATACTAGCTTTGGGTCGAGCGCAGACTAACGATTTTTGCCATCAAGCAATCAATAAAGTTAACACAGGCAAGTACCGAGAAGCCTTGGAGGATTTCAACTGGCTCCTTGAGGTTGACCCCAAAAATGCTCAAGCTTATTGCTATCGAGGTATTGTTCACTGCAAACTCCGTGATTACAGGAGAGCAATTCAAGACCTTGGTCAAGCCATGGAACTAAATCCCCAAGATGCTCAGGTCCGTTACCATCGAGGATTAGTACGTATTGAACTGGGAGATTACCGGGGAGCTATTGATGACTTGACCAAGTTACTACAAAGCAATCCGGAAAATCGGGATGTCTTGATTCATCGGGGTAATGCCTATATCCAGATGGGAGACTATCGCCAAGCCATCGAAGACTATTCCCGAGTTATTACTCTTAAACCCAATGATGCTCAATCATATCGTTATCGGGCAACCGCTCGTGAAAAGTTTGAGGATCTACGGGGAGCATTTGAAGATTATCAACAAGCGGCAAACCTGTATTTCGATCAACAAGACTGGACTAATTATCGGAAACTGCTCGATAAGCTCAAACAGCTACAGCCATTACAACTGAGCGAGGGGTCGAGCAATCGAGAATCACAAGCACCATCAAATACCAAACCTAGTAGGGAGTTGCAACAAAGACTACTGAGACTGGTAGGAGGACAATCGGATATCGCCACACGCCTACTTGACTTGGCTAAAGGAAAATACCCGGGGATGCCAGAAAAATGGTATTGGGAGAAGGTGATCAAAGATTTAGAACGATAGCGCTATAGTAATTTAAATATTGATAGCACTAGCGACAAGTAATCATTAAGCTATCAGCTATCAGCTATCAGCTGTTCCGATGGCTTCAATGGCAGATTCTAATGCGATCGCAATATGAGTCCAATGGGTTCCTCCCTGACAAAACACAATATAAGGGTCCTTGAGCGGACCATCGGCAGAAAATTCTGACGTACTGCCATCAATAAAAGTCCCCCCAGCCATCACTAACTGACTCTCATAACCAGGCATTGCGGCTGGGACAGGGTCGAGGTAGGAACCTACGGGAGAATTCTGTTGTATCCCTCGACAGAAAGCAATTAATTTTTCCGCTGAACCCAACTCAACGGCTTGAATCACATCCCTACGGGGTAGCATCGGTGGGGGATTGACAGGATAACCCAGTTCTGAAAGAGTATGAGCGATTAAATGACTCCCTTTGAGGGCTTCACCAACCATTTGGGGAGCTAGGAATAATCCTTGAAACAGCAATCGATTCTGATCGAAAGTTGCCCCACCTGAACTACCAATCCCTGGAGCAGTCAGACGACAGGTCGCGGCTTCAACTAAGTCAGCTTTTCCAGCTACATAGCCTCCAGCAGTAGCAATCGTTCCCCCAGGATTTTTAATTAGGGAACCCGCCATCAAATCTGCTCCTACTGCTGTTGGTTCTCGCTCTTCTACAAATTCCCCGTAACAGTTATCGACAAAACAGATAGTATCAGGATTTTGTTGTTTGACAAGCTTGACAATTTTTTCTATTTCTGATAATGAAAGACTCTTTCGCCAAGAATACCCACAGGAACGCTGAATGAAAACCAGGCGGGTATTCTCTCCTACCGCTGTTGCCAAGGCTGACCAATCTAAACTCCCCTCACTAGTTAGGGACAACTGGCGGTAACGAATCCCAAATTCTAGTAGGGAACCTTGACCATCACCTCGTAAACCAATCACCTCTTCCAAGGTATCGTAAGGGGCACCGGCAATCGCTAGCATTTCATCTCCAGGACGCAGTATCCCAAACAGGCAACATGCGATCGCATGGGTTCCGGAAACAAATTGTACCCGCACCGCTGCCGCTTCAGCTCCCATGACATCAGCAAATACCATGTCGAGAGTTTTCCGTCCTAAATCATCATGACCATAGCCTGAAACACTAGCAAAGTGATGCACTCCTACACGATGTGCTCGAAAAGAATTCAGTACCTTTTTGAGATTTTGCTTGACGGCGGTGTCAATACCATAAAAGATCGGAAATAGTGCTTTTTCTGCTGCTTGCAGCCTTTGAGAGCTGTTCATTCCCAAAATTCGCGCCTCGAAATTTTAGATCAAAGAGAGCGGGTTATTACAATTTGTATCCTATTAGACTTACTGCATGACAATTGCTACTTCAGATAATCTTCGTTTAGATTGGGTCGTTATTACCTATATGGCCTTTATTCACCTAACAGCGCTGTTTGCCTTACTTCCGAGCAACTTTAACTGGACAGCAGTAGGCTTAATGATCTTTTTCCACTGGGTGACAGGGGGCTTGGGGGTAACTCTGGGATGGCATCGCTTAGTGACCCACCGCAGTTTTCAGACACCCAAGTGGTTAGAATACTTCCTAGTTTTCTGTGGTACCATTTCCTGTCAAGGAGGAGTGATCGCTTGGGTAGGACTACACCGCATCCATCATTTGCACTCTGACACCCAACCCGATCCTCATGACTCCCATCAAGGGTTTTGGTGGAGTCACATGGCTTGGATGTTGCATAAAATTCCTGCTGATGAGCAAATTTCTAAATTCACTAAAGATATTTCTGGAGATCGGGTTTATCAGTTTTTCGACAAGTATTTTGTGCTTGTTCAAGTGGTTCTAGGACTGTTGCTGTATGCCATCGGTGGCTGGCCATTTGTAGTGTGGGGGATTTTTGTGCGGCTAGTACTGGTGTTTCACTGTACCTGGTTTGTCAACAGTGCTACTCACAAATTTGGTTATCGCACCTATGAGTCTAATGATTGCTCAAAAAACTGCTGGTGGGTAGCCCTACTAACCTATGGCGAAGGCTGGCACAACAATCACCATGCTTATCAGTATTCTGCAAGGCATGGCATTAAATGGTGGGAAATTGACCTGACTTGGATGACGATTCAGTTCCTACAACAGCTGGGTTTAGCCAAAAACGTGAAACTGATTAGTCCTGAACAGACGTAAGTTCCCCTAGGGTGGTACCTTGAGTACTACCCTGCCAGTTGCCGAGCGGCTTCAGTTCTGAGGGCTGATTGCTCAACCCTCCTGACTAGCAGAGTATAGCCCAGTTTCAACAGTGCAAGCACCAGGAATTTATCCTTTCTAGTCAGGACTCATGACTCTAGCACTCAGATCCAGGGAGTTTCTCGGAAAATTAGGAAATCTTAAAATTTCTTAGCTTTTGTTTACAAAAAACCTAAAGTCTGCCTTTATAATCGTATAAGTATTGTTACTATTCTAAAATTGTTCTTATCGAACGTTAACGGATACACCTTAGCAACAACTCCTGAGTGATGCCCCGGATACTGGTCATCGATGACGACCCCGCAATTTCAGAATTAGTCACCATCAATTTGGAGATGGCTGGCTACGATGTTAGTCAAGCAATGGATGGCATCAAGGGTCAGGCTCTAGCTCTGCAACTGCAGCCAGACCTGATTATGCTAGACTTGATGCTACCCAAGGTAGATGGCTTCACCGTCTGCCAACGGTTACGTCGGGATGAACGCACTTCCGATATTCCAGTATTGATGTTGACTGCCCTAGGTCAAACCCAAGATAAGGTAGAAGGCTTTAATGCTGGTGCCGATGATTATCTCACCAAACCCTTTGAACTCGAAGAAATGCTGGCGCGAGTGCGAGCATTACTACGGCGCACAGACCGAATTCCCCAAGCTGCTAAGCATACGGAAATCCTGAACTATGGTCCTTTGACCCTGGTTCCAGAAAGGTTTGAGGCGATTTGGTTTGATAAAACCGTAAAACTGACCCATCTGGAGTTTGAACTACTGCACTGTTTACTGCAGCGCCATGGTCAAACTGTTTCTCCCAGCGAAATCCTTAAAGAAGTTTGGGGATATGACCCTGACGATGATATCGAAACAATTCGAGTGCATATTCGTCACCTGAGAACCAAGCTAGAACCTGATCCCCGCCATCCTAAGTACATCAAAACCGTTTATGGAGCAGGTTATTGCTTAGAGTTACCCAATACAGAAAAGACCCTAGAAGTGAATTCGGCGACTGCCTAGGATGAACTTGGTAATGTCAGAGCTACTACAAATCTACGTTTTTAACCTAGAGGGGAAAGCCCCCGCCCTTAAGCCGGGGGTAAGCTTTCTCACCGTTACTCAGTTGGCTACTTCTGATCAAAAATTGATCAACTTCTAGGGAGCCAAGGCATTGCCCCGCAACAAGCTACCAATTGTCTTCGCTGTAATCTTCATTTGGACAAGAGGATTAGCAGGTACAACGGTTTTATAGAGATAGCTATCGAAGGTCAGCCGCTGCACATCCTTGTCAGCGCACATCTCTACAAAGGCTTCCCGGCTAGCATCAGAGTTATAAAAAACTCGTTGTAGAATATCTAGGACTTTGTAGGTCATGCCGTATTTCTTATCCCAGCGCTTCAGGTAAAGCTTGAGGTCATTCTCTGTGGGGATACGGCTACCGCTGTTAGAGGTTTCCACAATGGTTTCAGCACACATGCGAGCTGATTTAGCCGCAAAGTAAATGCCTTCCCCAGAGGATTTAGTGACTGTTCCAGCAGCATCACCTACCAAAGCTACCCGACCAACTACACGCCTAGGTCTCGGATGCTCAGGAATCGGATGGGCTTCCACTTTGATAATTTTCCCACCCACAAGTTTCTTAGCCGCACGGGCGCGAATCCCTGCTTGTAGCTTTTTGATCAAGGCTTGGTTGACCCTCATAGTGCCGGTACCAACGGCAACGTGGTCGTATTTAGGGAAGACCCAGGCGTAGAAATCAGGAGAAACATCATTGCCCACATACATTTCTGCCAGGTCTTGGTAGTAATTCATCATGTTATCTGGCAGACTGATCCGCTCTTGGAACGCGATCGCATAATTGTAATCCCCAGCATCAATTGCTTTGGCAACCCGGGAATTTGCCCCATCAGCTCCAATCACCACATCTACTTTCAAGGTTTTGTGGGTTCCCTTGACACTGCCATCGGAATGGTCAGAATAATAGATGGTATAGGGTTGAGAGTTACTGGTGGGAATATCGAGTTTATAAACGGTGCCATTAATTAAGTTAGCACCCAACTCAGCCGCACGATTGCGCATGAACCCATCAAGCACCTCGCGACGGCACATTCCAATATATTCGTTTTGCTTTTCTATATGGATATCAACTTCAATATCAGACGGTGAGATCATCTTCATGTTTCTCACTTGCCGGTCAATAATTTCTGGTGGCAGGTCAAACTCACTGACCATACATAGTGGAATCGCACCACCACAGGGCTTAGCATTGTCCAGCTTACGCTCAAACAAATAAGTTTCGATTCCTGCTTTAGCTAACGTCTCGGCAGCAGAAGAGCCTGCTGGTCCCGAACCAACTACTGCAACCCTTAGTGCTGGCATGTTTTCTCCCATGGTTTTTTAAGCTACGGAATGCATCCTATCACGGACTTTCCTGTCATCTGAACCTTCCCTAATATTTGGGGTCAAGTTGCAATACACCTTAACAAAAGTCCTTAACATTACTTAAAAATTGCTGCTGTGATTGGTCATTTTAATCGTTACTGGTTAATTGTTAAGGTTAATTATTAATTGTTAATTATTGTGTAATTTTTAGTAATTGTTATTGTTAATGGTTAATTCTTAACTATACCGACCTTAGACCTGTTGGGAAATAAGAGAAAATATCGATAGTGTAGGCAACTGTGGAAAGTAATACCAATTCGTCAAAGTAGGACTACAGATGCAGATGGTCCGAGAGTCGAGTTTTGGAACTACTGAATTTAGCGTTCTAGTTTCTTCCGTGCCTGCTGACGTAGCTTCAGGGCATTCCGGTGGTTAGGTTCAATCTGGAGTGCCTTATTTAAAGAAGTGATTGCCTGATTAAAGCGCCCTAGTGTCATCTGAGCTTCCCCCTTAGTCATCCAAGCGTCTGCCAAATCTCGTTGAAGTGCGATCGCTTTCTCCAAAGCCGTAATCGCCTCAACAGAACGACCCAACTTTTGGAGGGTTATTCCCTGTGAAAGCCAAGCTTCCGTTAAATCTGGCTTAAGGGTAAGGGCTTGGTTATAGAGTCTGAGGGCTTCTACAGACCGTTGCTGTTGGTCAAGGGCTTGACCAAGGCTCCACACAGCTTCTGGGTAGTTAGGTTTAAAATGTAAGGCATCATTACAAGCAACAACTGCCATCTCCGGCTGTTGGAGTTTATTCAGACTGTAGCATCTGCCCCAATAAGCTTCCGCAAAATCTGCTTTTTTAGCGATCGCTTGGTCGTATAGTTTTAGAGCTTCCTGGTACTGTCGAGATTTCCGCAATTGGTCAGCTTCGTCTAAAAGTTGCTCCGCTGTGACCTTAGCCTCAGTACTATAGTCAGTCTTATATTCAGTGATATAGTCAGTATTTTCACCAGTTGCTTGGGCAGATAGAAAAGTTTTCAACAGCACCAAGCCGACCCCCAAGATAGTTATCGATATAGTAATTAACCCGAACTTCACCAATCGTTGCGGAATAGATAGTGTTGTCCGGTTAGTTGCTGAACCTCTCGAATGTTGGGGGGTGTGAAGTTGAGGCGTAGTTCTACTTTGACTCCTGGTCATCATTGACGAGGGGACTGTAGTGTTTGCTAGCTTCCTAATGTCGGGAATTGGGAGTTCCATCCCAGACTGGCTTTCACCGGTAATTTCCTGAGTAGGGATTTCTTCCTCAGCTAATGACAACAGTTGCTGTCTTGGTAAACTAGCCAGTACCTCTAGAGCCTCAGCTGCTGTCCCATAGCGGTCACGGAAATCATAGCGCACCATAATGTCAAGAATATGGGCCAACTCTGGGCTAACCTGCTTTGCGTAGTGTTGCCAATCAATTTCACTAGTTGTGGGATTTTCCTTCAAGTTTTTGGGATGAACCCCAGTTAATGCTTGGATTCCAACCATCCCGACAGCATAGATATCACTGCTAAAGCGGGGCCTTCCTGCCAATTGCTCATGGGGCATATAGCCCTGGGTGCCAATAGAAACCGTTAAATGAGTTTCCCCAGTTTCAGGATTAATCTTTTGGCTACTGACTTGCTTAACAGCACCAAAGTCAATCAGCACGATTTTGTCGTCCCGTTGGCGGCGGATTAAGTTAGAGGGTTTAATATCCCGATGGATAATCTGTTGTTGATGGACAAAGGCCAATACCTGTAGAATATCTATTAATAAAGCAATCACTCGCTCTTGTGAACACGGATGACCCTTGACAAGTTCTCGATTCAAAGGTTGTCCTTCAATCAATTCCTGAACCAGATAAAACTGCTGATCTTCCTCAAAATGTGCCAGTAGGCGAGGGATCTGGTCATGATTACCTAGCTGGTAGAGAAATCGAGCTTCTCTATCGAAAAGGCGTCTTGCCATTTGCAGGGTTGCCGTCTGCTCGGTTTGGGGCAAGAGAAGTTTAACCACACATCGGGGTTGATTTGGCAAATGTATATCTTGTGCTAGGAACGTTCGACCAAACCCACCTGCTCCCAGTTGGTTGATAATTTTGTAGCGTCCACCTACTAGGGTTTTTGCGGATTGTGTCTCTCCAGATAAGCGGCTCATCGAGGGGTTAGTGATGACTACCTAATTATGATTCCAAATTTAGCTAATATACCATTGATTTGGATCCTAGAGCTAGTTCGATCACAAAGAAAGTTAACATTACCGATTGTTTAATTCGGCCTCAACTTCCTCAAAGTTAACTTTTTCCTTGACTATCGGAGATTAATAAACTTGTCCCTTAATAAGGGAAAGTAACGATGAGTGACTCAAATGAAGGAGTAAGCTGTCACCCATTTAAATTGTGAATGGGAGCTGATGGGGAGATGGTCAGATGGGGAGATGGTCAGAGGGTAGACCGGCTTTTGCACAAGTGGATCGATGGGAAATTTCAATAGAGCTTTGCGGAAAATACTCAATACCTCTGTGCAACTAGCTCTAAAAACGCGATCGCCAATTTCAATTACAAGTCAGTTTCTAGCTAAAAATAGGTACTTGAGCTAATTGATGTTAATAAATCAGCCTTTTAAAGAGGTTTATACTAATTGTTTATTTCTACAAAAAAAGCAATCAATTATTATAACGCCATTATATTGGGGGTATTAGTGCCCCAAATCTTAATCTCACTAACCCAAAAATACTGCTAATTATATTTTCATACTTCCTGGGATTCTTTATCGATGATGTTTTGATAAACATCAGATGCACCCATCACCAACCAAGATGCGCTGCTCTACATGGATTTGAAATTGACTATAGCAGCAACAACATCCCATCACGGTGGATAATACCCCATCCGACCAGTATTAAAGCAGCCTTGAAACCCCGTACCCCCTTTTAAAATTACCAATTCGTCGAGTATGCTATGGCTATACCCTTTTGCAAGGATAGTAGCTTGGCCGCAAAACAAGCGGTTGCTGAGGTCTACTTTCTGAGATCTTCTGCCAGAAGTGGTGCAAAAGGGTAAAAAGTACGGCTGGCGATCGCCTTTTGGCTCTTAGCTCAGAAATTACCTCTGGGAGGATGTATGTCAGTCGATCAAATCATTACCTGAAACCAGTATTTCCCGATCAGACGTTTATAGGACCAAACGTTTATAACTTAATCCAAGACTACCAACCGGATAATGCCAACAAACTTTGGTCATTACTGGATTTCCATCTATGGTATAAATAATTTATTTCATGAATACATCTGTCTCAGTAGTTATCACCACCTTTAATAAAGCCCAGTACCTCGAACAATCAGTAAAAAGTGTACTAGCGCAAACATTTTCCCAGATTGAATGCATTATTGTAGATGATGGCTCTACCGATAATACCCGCAAAGTTGCTGATCAGTTAGTCCACTACCACCCACAGATACAGTACTTTTATAAAGACAATGGAGGCGTCTCTTCTGCTCGTAATTTTGGCGCTGATAAAGCGACTGGAGAATGGATTCAATTCTTAGATGCTGATGATTGGATTCATGAAGATAAGATCAGATTTCAATTGAGCTGTTTAGAGGGAACTGGTGATAATGGTGATAATATAGTATTTTACTCAGACTATGAACGGGTCTATGTTGATCAAAACGAAAACATTATTGAAACCAAGCCTCATGTTGTTGGTGCTCTCACCAAAGAACAGCTAATCGAACGACTACTAATCTGTCCAGATTTTCTGGCAAACTCTCCTTTTCCCTTGTTACAGCAATCGATGCTGTTCAAGAAAAAACTCTTAGACCAGAGAAATTTTGATACTCGCCTGAAAGCCTGTGAGGATCGAGAATGGGTATTAGAACTTCTGCAACGGAACGTCAGATTTGTCCATACTCCAATCATCGGAGCCTATTATAGAAAACACCGCTTCAATCTCACCGATAATAGCTCACTGATGCGGGAGTCTTACATTAAGTATTTTGAAATTGTCTTGACAAATCACCAAAAATTAGTTAGCTTATGCCAGAAAAGTATTAAGTATTTGATAGAAAAAAGTTTTGAGGAAAAAGACCAGGAAAGTTTTACCAGATTAGCTAAATTAGTGGAATTGCCAGTATATCTGCTCAATGGCAAAATTAAAGTTAATCATCGTTGGTTATTAAATTTACTCTATTGGCTCAGAACGATGATACCAAACTTTTTACTATACGAAAGATACCGAGGTCCCCGTTCTCGTAAACTTTTATCCATCATTAGCCGTCGGTCTTAGCATAAACTGGGATAAAAGTCCCGTTCCGTAGAATCAGGCTCAGGATAAATCCTAGAGAGCATCCTGATTAAATTCCTGATTAAATTCCTCCTGTCAACAGCAGCAACACTGTTTGAAATAGTCCCACCATCACTCCTAAAATACCCCCTAAATTCACAATAGCTTGTAATTCACTTTTTACTAAAGTCTGAATCGTGATTTCCATATCTTTTGGAGAAGTAGCGTTTACCCGTTCAACAATCACTTCATCAATCGATAAAATCGGAATCACTTCAGTCATAATTTTTTCCAAATCCTCCTCTAGGTAGCGCTCTATAACCAAAGCTAGTTCCTTGCTAATCATTGCCAAGGATGTAGTCATAATTGCTGACTCTCGGAGCCGATTAACAATTAACACAGACACCTTTTCCCAGTCAATAGATTGATTTAATCCTTGTATAAATCCAGCACCCCCCTCTTGAATATAACCACGCACCGAATCCCGCATAGTTTTCCGTAACTGTCTCACTGTTGACAAAGGCAAATTTTGCAATGAGACATTTTGCAACCATTCCCGCAAGCGATCGCGAGTTCCTAGAGCCACAATTAACTCTTCGATGCGAGCATTAGTCGCTTCTTTATCGTCAAGGCAAAAGGTTCGCAGGCGGATCAAAGCATTGCGCAGACCAAATAAATTTGCCACTACCCAGTATGTCCCACTGGACTTTTCCCGAAAGTCTTCATCAATGATTTGAATGTTGCGGTCAGTTAGGAAATCAATAACTGCCTGTCGCAAAATATCTGGGGGGAGTACTACTTTTAAGATCCACTCAGAAAGCTTACGAGCTTGTTCTTGATCCAGTTGAAACTCCAATAAAATCTGGTCAAAAACATGATTAAGTTGGGCTTCTAGAAAATCCTTACGACGGGCTAAGACTTTTAGCATACGTGGCAACGATTCCCCTATCAAGTCTCGGAGAATCCCAGCAAGAATATGAGCTGTTTTCTGTTGCTTATCCGACCGGACTTGATCTAGCGCTAAGTTTAATAGCCACAAGATCGCTGCTTCCACACGTTCAGTATGCAGCAGACGCTTTGCCAGACGCTGTAACTCTGTTGGCGTCAGCAGAGACCCCATAATAGTGTCAGCCACTCGCCTAGCCAGACGTTCCTGGTTGCGGGGAATTAAACCTGGTGTAAAAGGTAGCTGACGCTTACCGATGTAAATTGGTCTGTAGGGACGGAACAACATTTTGATGGCTAAATCATTGGTGAAATAGCCAATAATTCCCCCAGCTATAGGAGGAACAAACAACAAGAACAAGTTAAACAGATCCAAAACAAAAATCGAGTTGTGTAGAACTTAAAAAGCAGGTAATCGGCAAGTTTAAAGTATGATGGATAAAGTCAGAAGTGTACACTAGTTATAGCATTTATTAAATAGGTGAGGTACCCCGCCCTTGGGGGAGTAGGGAATAGGGAATAGGGAATAGGGAATAGGGAATAGGGAATAGGGAATAGGGAATAGGGAATAGGGAATAGGGAATAGGGAATAGGTAATAGGGAACAGGGAATAGGGAAAAAATCCTATGTACCTCATTACTATGAGAACCGCTATATATGGCTGCGGTTATTTAACAATTAGTAGGCTTGAGCATTAATTCAAAGATGCACCATCCCTCACCTTTATCCTTGCTGCCTTTACACTTGCTATCTTCATCTTTTATACTTCAAGAATTGATTTCATGCCCAATCTCTATTGTAGGCTTTTTCCAAAAGTGACATCCTCCCACACTAAACCCTAACGGGATATAATACACATTGCCTTTGATGGCACTGTTCGTTTTCTTTTTGTTTAAACCATGACTGAAGTACCACCAGGCTCTCCTGAAAGTCACCCTCAAACCAATTCAGAACAGATAAATGCTGAAGATTTATTAAACTTACTGCGGCGCAAAGAACGCAACTGGGTGGAGTGGGGTAAAGCCTGTCAGCAGCTACAGAAAGCTGGCTACAGTTCTCAGGTAATTTTTGAAGAAACTGGGTTTGAGCCAATTCAACAGAATCAAGTGATGGTGGCATCTCAGGTTTACACAAGTTTGATTACAGTGGGGGTGTCCGATGAAGTGCGATCGCGTTTTGAGACTAGCGGTAGCGATTCCCTGTACGAGTTGCGGATTCTCACCCAAGAGGAACGAGCTGCTGCTGCTGAATTTCTCGTTGCTAGAAACTTGAACTCCGAAGGAGCCCATGAAGTTGCCAAAGCAATCAAGACCTTTTCCCGCAGAAGCCGTCCACCAGAGGGATTCACCAATCATCCTGGAGATGCTGTTGCCTATCAGTATTGGAAACTTGCCAAACAACACAATGATTTGCAAGAACGTTCTCGTTTGATTGCCCGAGGCTTGATGTTTGCTCATACTCAACAAGCCCGGCAACAAATCGAAGAATTACTCACAGGAGCGTTTGGTAGCACTCAGCGTCCAGCTCCCAGATTACCCATATACCGCCTCGAAGCTGAAGAAGATTTACCCCGCTTGCTTCCCGTAGTGGGATCCTTACCCCTGACAATAGCTGATCTCAACCAGGTTCCTAAAACTGACTATACCGGTGCTTTCAGTATAGTTAAAGGGCTTCGAGAGCAGACGTTCGTGGCAGTACCCGGCTGGCAGGTAGTTTTGAAGGCACAAGATCCAGTAGTGATTTTGTGTCACAGTAATCAGCTGCCTATTCAACAGAATAACAAACCTGAAGAGATTTTGCTTATTATTGACCGCTCACAGCAGCAGTGGGATGGGGACAGCTACTTTTTGGTTGAAGAATCAGGACAGTTGGAGATTAAGTGGTTTCCAGATTCTCCTGATGTTAGTTTTTTGGGACGCCTCATCCTAGTATTACGACCGAAAAAAATTCTGGATGAAGCCTTGAGTCAAGATGTCTGGCAAATTGATGAGTAATTATTCATTAGTTATAGCAATTATCAGCAACGTTTGAGGCCAAAGCTTATCCTTTTAAGGCAAAAGGCATGCATGGCTATTGGCAAAAGGCAATAATAAAGAGGCTTTTAGGGAAATCAGCTTCAAAAAAGACTGTACCTCATTAGTGCGATAAACGCGCTTATTATGTTAGTTAATTGCTTTTTTCTTGACTGTTAAAAATTACCATCAACAAAACCCTTTTTATCAAAAGGCTCAAGTAGTTCGATTAGCCAGTACTGCATAGAATGGATCGCCTATAGTGATCCCAAGCTGTAGCAGAAAATTAGGAAGCGGGGATGGTCGAGCAACAACCTCAGGGGAACTAAATCCAGGAATAGACTGGTAATAGGTTTTCACTAACTCCACTCGACTTTGCTCAGTCCCATCTCGCCAGGACTGAATCGCCTTTTGAAAAAACATTCGGTTAGAAAAGCTAATAATTGCCATTCCCCCTGGTTTTAAGACGCGATGAATCTCAGCAAAAACTTTTTCCGGGTACTGAAGATACTGAACTGAAACAGCAATCAGTACAGCATCAAAGTCTTGGTCAGGCAATGGCAATTGCTGGTTTTGATTCAGGTCTTGGATAAAGTAGTGATTAAGTCTAGGATTTTTGACCAGTTCTTCCAGATTCATCCCATGCCCCTCAACATGAGCAAACTCCATGTCTTCTGGTAAGTGAGAAACCCAACTGCTCATGAGATCGAGGATTCGCGTGTTGGGTTGTAGTTGCTCCCGGTAGAGGTTTACCAGCTGATCGATAAAGCCCTCATCGACATGAGTCACAAACCTTGGAAATGAATAGAACAGAGCATCATCGCTCTCATCCAATTTACTGCGTTGAAGGCGCTGGTAGATCATTGTATGAGCTAATATCTATACTTGTTAAGCTTGTTAAGAATATTATAAAGATTTATTAAGCTTATGGTAAGTATTTCATAGTTTGGGTTAAAGCAATGAATATTTTGAACCGGTTAGACAGGGTTCTACAAAAAAAATAGGGAAGAGCATTGATATCTCTTCCCCCTTGTTGATTTTGGTATTGATTTTTGTTGTCTTGATTTTGGTTTTGGAGTGCTTTCCGACTTTCCTTAAGCTTCCGCCGCAGCATCTGAGTCTGTTTTTTCAGTTGTTTGCGCCGTGCTGAGCCTCCTTTTCCTTTCCAGTTACGCCCTTGGCGGCGGGGCGATTCCCACCGTTTTAGTCGTTGTGCCATTACTCTTGCCCCTTAGTTACAGTGGGCGGGGAGAGACTCGAACTCTCATGACCATAAGGCCGCCACATTTTGAGTGTGGTGCGTCTACCAATTTCGCCACCCGCCCGTTTGGGCATCTCTATTATTATAACTAATTAGCTGCTGATTTAACAAGGACTGATAAGATTGAGAACTTGCCCAACGGTCAATTTCTCGCGCCCGTAGTACAGGTAAGGGATGGCTTAGTTGAGAGATCTGCAATTGTTGGAGTACTTGACCCACCTCAGTATCACCCACGCTGTCGTAAGCCCTAGCTTGAGCAATAAACGCATCTAGGTTCAGTTGTGGTGCCAGAGTTGGGGAACCACCAGCCAGTTTCATCAATACAGACATGACCACTCTCGGATTTTGAGTAGCCAGTAAAGCAGCGCGATCGCAACTAAATTCCGCACATCGTAGCCACTCTAACATCTTCTCCTGTATGCTTTGAGCAATGAGCATCCCCCAATTCGGAATTAAACTAGCAGCTAATACCATGATATTGAGCGGTGTCAGGTAAACCCCATGTTCACATTTGAGATGACCCAGTTCATGGGCAATAACCGCCTGAATTTCCTCTGGTGTCAGCAGATCAATTAAAGAGGTGTGCAAGACAATGAAAGGCTGCTTACCCCGCATAGCGAAGGTATAGGCATTGGGAGCAGGATTTTGCTGCACATAAAGCTGAGGCGGCTCTAAATCTAAAGTTGTGCAGGCTTCTAAGAGTAGTTTATGAAGATGGGGCAGTTGATTTTCTCCCACCAAGACACTAGCAGCAATATTGTTCAGGTAAAAAAACTGTTCCGCCACAGGACCTAGTAAATTTCGCACCACCAAGTCTATCCCTGGCAACTGTTTCAGGGCTGTGGTTGCTTCCAAATCTAGGGGATGACGGAAATGATCTGCCTTCAGACCAAATAGTGATGTTTTAGTCATGAGCTGTTAGTCGTTAGTCATTAGTCATTACTTACTAGTCTAGGACTTACCCAAAATCTCTGGCTCAAGCCTAATCTATTGTAGGGTTACAAGCCTTGCGCCCTAACTAGATATAGCGCTACCTATAAGCGCGAACCTATATAGCGCCACTGCGTAATTCCTCTAGTGTTTGGTGGTGGTCTTGAACTGACAGACTTTCAACTAACCATCCCCTAAACGCTAAACGACTTACCACAGCCACAGCTTTGATTAGCATTGGGGTTAGTGAATTGGAATCCACCACCAATCATAGCATCGCTGTAATCCAGTACCAGACCGTAGAGATAAAGCAGACTTTTTGGATCACAGATTATTTTGAAGCCATCGTAGTCAAAGATTTCATCATTCTCCCGAATGTTACTAGGTTCTTCAAAATCCATCATGTAAGACAGTCCTGAACAGCCTCCCTGGCGAACACCAACTCGCAGGTAAAGGTCTTTTCCTTGGCTTTGTTGCAGGGCTAAAACATGCTTTAGGGCTTTATCTGTCAGTTGAATACCTTTTTGCTGTGACTCAGTTGCTTGTGCCATTGCTTACGTTTGACTCCTAATTTTGCTTGGTGTTAAGTTGTTGTGCATCGTCAAGAAAGATAATTATCAGGCTGTAACCCAAGATTTAGCTTAGAGTGTCTCATCAAACTAGATGCTTCACAGCTTATAGCTGAATCAGCTCTGCCAGTTAACAGTTTTGCTGTTTATCGATAATTATCTAATTTTCGTCAAATGGAAATTATTGGGGGTTTGAATTTTTATTGTAACGAGTCTTTAGGCTACCATGCATTAATCATTCTACGTTGCATTATCAATCTAAGTAATGGTTTAACCTTCCACCGTGACTAAGATACTGGCTAATCTCTTCTTCACTAACTCGGTAACCACAGTTAATGATCATCTTCTGTACTTGTTGGCTGCACTGCACTCCTTGCTCAGATATACCCAGACAGTTATAAACTGTTCTCAGTTGAGAGAATTCAAGCTTTTCATGGAACAAGCTCTCCCCCTGGCCAGGATGGGAGATTTCTTGCCAAAGTCTTAAGGCTTGTAAGTGATACGCTAAGGCATGGGGGTAATTTCCCAAGTGGTAGTGAACCGCTCCGATATAATCTAAGCTTCTGGTGTTACCATGAAGTGACTTACTCAGTTCCTGACCAATCTCCAAAGCTTGATGATAGAAATCCAATGCCCGTAGTTCCTCACCTAGTCGGAAGTAAACTGTGCCAATCCTCTCAAGAGTAGTTAACTTGCGACTAGAGTAACGAGAGGATGTTTTTTTTTCGTGAATGGTTAGGGCTTGCTCCAAGACAGCAAGAGCTTGACGGTATCTTCCAAGCTGGGTATAAGCTTCCCCTATATTTTCCAGTGCTCTGCCTTCGCCCTGAATTGAATTGCCTGAGTTTTGAAAAATCTTCATGGCTTGGCGAAAGCATCTCAGAGCCAGTACTGGTTGATGCCAGCTATTGTGAATTTCCCCTAGGTGATTAAGGATTTTAGCAATCTCTGAGTGAGCTTGAGTTTTTTGGAAAATCCTCAATGCTTTTAGATAAACCTTAAATGCCTTATCATCCTGGTTAGTCTGGGAATAAGCCATGCCGAGATGATGAAGAATGACCCCTAAACTCTTGGGTGAACCAACATCATTGGCCATTTGTAAACTTTGCTCGAGACACTTGATTCCCCAGGCATACTCTCCCAAACGGCAATGAACTAACCCAATGCGTTTGAGAGTATCCACTTGACCAGCCAAATCTTCGTTAGTTTGACAAATTGCTAAGGTGTTTTGCAGTGTTTTTAGTATATTTTGTAACTGACTTTGGCGATACTTACGAGCTGGAGGCTGGAAAGGGTCATCTCCTGCAGTCTTGTTTTGGTGTTGCTTGACTTCCGTTTCAACTAGATTCTGAACCAGATGTGCCATATTAATATTGCTCCCTGATGTAGATGGGGGAGGGATGATGGAGCCAAATAAACTTGAGTAGCCCATCTCCCTTGCTCATTTTCAGCAGTTATGTCTCTGTTCTAACTCGGTTACCAGAGATAATATTACTCACAACTTGCTGTAAATTCCTAAATATATTTTTCAATAAGTTAAGGAAATTATTGAGCTATTAATAAAAATTAACATCAGTAGCCTGGGCACACTAATCTGGAAAGACCTAGTTGCCGTCATACATACTAGCTTCTTGCCCCATCTGCCCGTCAGCCCATTGCCGAGGATAGCCTATTGCCTATTGTCGAGGATACTATCTTGAAGGGAACTCACTCTCAAAATCTGTCCGGAGAAGCGTCACACCTACTCGAATAAGGAAGTAGTAGATGCACCCTGATCACCGCCCCCAGCTTTTACAGGTTGGGGGTTTCCTGATTTTTTAACCTATTCCTGTGGTGTTGAGTCTTCTGAGCACTAACCACTTATTTCACCCGAAGAGTACTAATTTCTTTAAGCCTCAGCTAACACAAATAAACTCCCGCACCTGCTCTAGATAAATCCCTGGAGCCTCCAACATCGGAAAGTGAGCTGTATCAGGAATTTCAACATACTTGACGTTTTGACTTAATTGTGAAGCTCTACGCCCTAGTGCTGAAGGAATAATTTTGTCGTATTCACCAGAAACTAGCAGGGTTGGCACCTTTAACTGAGCGAATTTATTAGGCATTACCTCAGCCGCATACTTACTAACCGCAGTCAGCATTGTTCCCAAAGCTGCCTCATAATCAGCCATTAGGTAATCTGCCAAAAAATCTCGACTGACTGGTCTAGGTAAGGGATGGTGCAAAAATCGCATCATGAACAGCGTACCGGCCAAGGGAATATTTAACAACCAACCGGGGCGGAACTTAACTACTAACTCACCAACTTTGTGAAAAGCGGTGAAGGATTTCTCGTCATAATCAAAAATACCGCTATTATTCAAAATTGCCTGCTCAACCCGCCCAGGATAAAGATTGAGAAACATCGTAGCAGCAGATGCCCCTAGGGAGTGGGCATTGATATAGATACGACCAAGTCCCAGGGTATCTAACAACACCAGTAAATCTTCAGCGTAGTCCTCCATCTCATAGGTCAGGTTTGCCCCCTGTTGGGGTAATTTTGACCGACCAAACCCCCTTAGGTCATAAAGGAGGCAGTCAAAGGTATTGGATAGAGCTTGAGCGGTACTTTCCCAGTAGCGAGACGAGCCACACCAGCCATGGATAAAGACCATTACAGGTTTATTTGCACAAGGTGTTGACTTCTTTACCCATTCATAGTAGTGTTCTACACCCCGAATTTGAATGTAAGGCATTTTGTGACCTTTGTCCTTTGTTAATTGAAAATCAACAATCAACAATTAACAATTAACAATTAACAATTAACAATTAACAATTAACAACCGATAAATTTGGTTTTGGCCAATGACAAATTACTACTATGCTGATTCTGGCTTTGGCAATGAAGAAGGATGAACCAATAGTTCAGCAGTTGAGCGCTTCTCTACCATTTCCCTAGTGATTGTACAGCGAGTGACATCCTTACGAGAAGGCAACTCGTACATCACTTCCAGCATCAATTCTTCCACAATGCCCCTTAACGCCCTAGCACCGGTTTTACGACGGTAAGCTTCCTGGGCCAGCGCTCGAATTGCATCTGGCATAAACTCCAAGTTGACATTGTCCATCTTCAACAGCTTTATATACTGTTTTACCAGTGCATTCTTGGGTTCTGTCAAAATTGCCATCAGGGCTTCCTCATCCAGGGGTTCAATGACCGCTACCATTGGTATACGACCAATGAACTCAGGAATCATGCCGAATTTCACCAAGTCATCTGGCTGCAAGTGTCGCAGAATATCTGCTGTTCGCTTTTCCTTCGAGTGATGCTCTCCAGGCTGAATAAATCCCATGGAACGCTTGCCTAGGCGTTGCTCGACCACCTTCTCCAGACCAACAAACGCGCCACCGCAAATAAACAGAATATTGCTGGTGTCAATCTGAATGCAGTCTTGATAAGGATGTTTGCGTCCACCTTGAGGCGGTACATTAGCAATGGTTCCTTCTAGCATTTTCAGTAATGCTTGCTGGACTCCTTCCCCAGAAACATCCCTGGTAATAGAGGGATTTTCACTCTTGCGGGCTACCTTATCGATTTCATCGATATAGATAATCCCCCGCTGGGCTTCCTCTACATCCAGATCTGCCACTTGCAATAGTCGCAGTAAGATGTTTTCTACATCTTCCCCAACATAACCAGCTTCTGTCAGGGTTGTGGCATCTGCCACAGCAAAAGGCACATCTAATATTTTGGCTAAGGTTTGGGCGAGTAATGTTTTACCACAACCAGTAGGACCAATTAGAAGAATGTTGGACTTTTGTAGCTCTATGCCATCATCCATTATGCCCTGACCCTGACCTTGAGCTTTAGATTGGAGCAAGCTTAGGCGCTTGTAGTGGTTGTACACAGCCACTGACAGAACTTTTTTGGCTTCCTCCTGACCAATCACATGGTCATCTAGATACCGTTTAATTTCCCTGGGTTTGGGAATCTGATTCATTGAAATACGGTTGGCACGGGGACGGCGTTTCTTGGCAGGTTCTGGTCGAGGAGCAGGCTGGGGAGCAGGCGCACCGGAATCGAGTAACTCCTCATCTAAAATTTCATTACATAAATCAACACACTCATCACAAATATAGACTCCGGGGCCAGCAATTAATTTGCGTACTTGCTCTTGAGACTTACCGCAGAAGGAACATTTTAGATGGGAGTCGTATTTAGACATAAGAAGCCTCTTTCTACATAGAAGCGACAGCTGCTTCCTGGTTAGGAAGATTCTGCCGGGAGATCACCTGGTCAATTAAACCATAGTCTTTAGCTTCCGCCGCTGACATGAAAAAGTCGCGTTCGGTATCTTCAGCAATTTGCTCCACCGGTTGACCGGTGTGATTAGCCAGTAATTGGTTAAGGGTTTGCTTGTGGTATAGAATTTCCTTAGCTTGAATTTCTATATCCACCGCTTGTCCCTGAGCACCGCCAAGGGGCTGGTGAATCATAATCCGAGAATTGGGCAATGCCATCCGTTTACCAGTAGCTCCCCCTGCTAGGAGAAATGCGCCCATACTAGCAGCTAAGCCATAGCATATGGTAACCACATCAGGGCGCACTTGCTGCATCGTATCATATATTGCCATCCCTGCAGTTACCGAGCCACCTGGGGAGTTGATATACAATTGGATATCCTTTTCCTGGTCTTCAGCTTCTAGGTATAACAGCTGGGCAACAATTGAGTCAGCTACCACATCATCGACCTGGGTTCCCAAAAAGACAATGCGTTCTCGCAGCAGCCGCGAATAAATGTCAAATGCTCGTTCTCCCATTCCAGACTGCTCTACCACCATTGGTACAACAGTACTACTGGAGGTGATTTGGTATTGGTCTAGAGAACTTAAGCTGGTGATTGAGGAATGAGGGGACACAGATTGCAGCATAGGATACAATTCGTCAAGACCTCTGGATTTACTAATAAAGGTGCTATCTAACAAGGGCACAAATAGGCATAAAGTCAAAGTCTCTATAGAAACTATTATGCCTTAACTGTTTGCTTGTTGGTGCAACAGTTGACGGTTATAGAGTTGAGGCTTATCTATAAGCCTAAGCTGTTGAGCTAAGGCGTGTTTCTTCTAAGGGATCTAAGCTGAGCCTTGGGTTTCAGTCTCAGAATTATACAAAGTTAAATGCACAACACCTTAGCAACTCGCTACCTTCTACCCTGGGCAGATCACCAACAAGGCCAACGCTACGATTTACTCAGAAACAGGTTCAGCTGGTACTTCAATAGTCTGGGAAGCCGCATCCGTTGTTTCTAGCTCGGTTACTGTAACCGCCGTGTCTTCTGCTTCAGTTTCTTCTTCGGTGATGGTTCCTTTGGGAACCAGCTCTATAGTACCGTTATCTTCTAACCATTTAATGGCTTTCAGTTTAAGCAAATCAGACTCGACGAATTCCCGCAGCCGATCCGGATCTACCTCTTGACCAGCCAACTGGTTCATCAATTCTTTACTTTTCGCTTCTATTTCCGACTCTTCAAGGGTTAGTGATTCACGTTTAACTACTTCCTTAAGAGCTAGGGATTGTCTTAGGCTTTGGATGGCATCAGGACGTGATCGCTCTCGCAGCTGTGGTAGATTCTCTTCAGTAAACAGCCTTTTAACATCCATGCCCAACTGTTGCATCTGTATTGCTGTTTGGGTCAAAATTGTTTGGAGTTCCTGGTCAATTAGCGTTTCAGGCAAGTCAACTTCAACCTTTTCCAGCAGAGCGTTGATTAAAGCCTCCTCCTTGCTGGCTTGCGTTTCTTGATCAGCTTTTTCCTGAAACTCCTGCTGTAAATATTCCCGTAACTCTGCCAAGGTTTCCTTCTCACTAACTTCTTGAGCAAAGTCGTCATCTAACTCTGGCAGCTCTTTTTCCTTGATTTCTTTTAGGGTGATGCTAAATACCGACGACTTGCCAGCTAAATCTTCTAGGGGGTAATCTTCAGGAAAAGTCACTGGTACTTCTTTAATCTGATCAGGATTCATACCAACGATGCCTTGAAGAATGTCCTCTAGGAACTTGCCTTCCCCAAGTTCAATTTCAAAATCCTTAGCCTCACCGTTAGGTATTACTGAGCCTTCATCCTCTTCGCTATCACCAGTAAATCGACCGACGTAATCCACCACGACCACATCTCCCATCTGAGCTGGGCGTGATTCCACTGGTACTAAGGTAGCCTGCTCAACACGCCGTTGTTCGAGAAAATTATCGACGGCATCCGGTTCAACCTTAGTTTCCTCAGCTTTCACACTTAAGCCATTGTATTCCCCTAAATTGACCACTGGTGGCACATCGACCGATGCGCTGAAGGTTAGGGGTTCTCCAGGTTTGAACTGGCTGAGCAAATCTTCTAAGGTAGAGGTTAAATTATAGTTCCCTAGTGCCTCAATTTGGGCTTGCTCAATCGCCTGCTTTAGACTACTGTCGAGCAACTCTTCGATGGCAGCAGCTTTTACCTGTTGGGCACCAAGACGTTGTAGCAAAACCTGACGGGGTACCTTCCCTTGGCGAAACCCAGGAATTTTGACTGTGCGGGAAAGGTTCTGTAAAACCTTTTCATAGGCTTGTTTGGTCGTTTCAGCTGGAATTTCAATTTCCAGAGCAACCTGGCTAGCGGGAAGTTTTTCCTGAGTTACTTTCATTGACGCTTGGGTGTGAAGAGTTAATTGTTTAATGAGTTGGGACAGTTGATAGTCAACCTGGCTGAATCAAAGATTCGACCTGGGGACTCCTATATTACTTTAGGTGTTGCCTGCTTCGACCAACAAAATTCACCAAAAAGATTTACATTGTTTCAGTCAAGGTATTTATCCACATCCACTAGTTGCCCTAGCCGACGCTTTGCCATCAAGGGGTTTGGCAACAAAGTCCCTAGCCACGAATTTCTCAAGGGGTTTGAGTCAAAACGCCGATCTCCAAAGGACTAGAGGTGAAAATTAACGGTTATCGAGTATCGATACAGATGGACAACCTCTACCTCGGATGGAACTAGACGGGAGAATCCAAAGCAATTATGGTATGCTGATTCTAACAACCAGTTAAGCGTGAAGCACATCTACCAGTTCCTTTACGGCAGTAGAGAAAACTATCTATAGGTGGTTACTACAGCCTTTAAGCCAGCTCTTAGTCGATCAGAGCTATTAAGCGTGTACCTAACACGCCAGTCCAGGACTCTGGCGGTCGCTTAATCGGGCAGTGTGAGCAGTTACACTCGCGGTAATTGATAAGTTTATTAATATTATTTGCGCATTCCAGGCATTTTATTAAGACACCAATGGGCGATAGCGAACAAGGTCAGGAAAAGAATCAATAAGGAGGCATTATTATCAACAATTTTGATAAAAAAGTGCAATAGTCCGGAAAATCAAGGCTTAATATGGTCGTAATCCTTCCTTATTATCACATTTTGGCTCAATTGCGCTTAATCTGCTATAGCGAACCGTTATCAGAGCTTAAATACCTAGTAAGGGAAAAAAAATTTAGATACTCTTAAAGAATGCACTGATTAAATTATCACGCACATTTACTATGTTGAATTGAATGAGTGGAGGAAAGTCATTTGTCTAGTCAAGTTCGCGTTGCCATCTTAGGCGCAACGGGTGCCGTAGGTGAAGAACTACGGTTACTCTTGCAAAGCCGAAACTTCCCACTGGCTGACCTTAAGCTGTTAGCCTCACCCCGCTCTGCTGGTCGTGTCATCCCCTTTCAGGGAGAAAAGTTACCAGTGGAAGCGGTGGGAGAGCACTCTTTTGATCAGGTAGATTTGGTCTTAGCATCAGCTGGGGGGGCAACGTCGAAAGCTTGGGCGGCTATTGCTGTAGAAAGTGGTGCAGTGGTCATTGATAACTCCAGTGCCTTTCGGATGGATCCACAAGTGCCTCTAGTGATTCCGGAAATTAATCCAGAGGCAGCAGCAAATCATCAAGGAATTATTGCGAATCCCAATTGCACTACGATTTTAATGGGTATGGCAGTATGGCCATTACATCAGGTACAGCCAGTAAAACGCATAGTGGTAGCTACTTATCAATCGGCTAGTGGTGCTGGAATGAAAGCAATGGAAGAATTAAAATTACAGACTCAGGCAATTTTGAAAGGAGAAACGCCACCAACAGAAAGCTTTCCTTATCCCCTGGCATTTAACTTGTTTCCCCACAACTCCCCATTAAATGACCAGGGCTACTGTCAGGAAGAAATGAAGATGGTCAATGAAACCCGGAAAATCTTTAATGCTCCACAGTTAAGAATTAGTGCTACCTGTGTACGGGTTCCCGTACTGCGTGCTCACTCAGAAGCAGTTAACCTAGAATTTGACCAACCCATGCCAGTGGCTCAGGCAAGAGAAATATTAGCCGCTGCCCCTGGAGTAAAACTAGTAGAAGATTGGCAGGCGAACTACTTCCCTATGCCTATTGATGCGTCCGGTAATGACGAAGTACTAGTGGGTAGGATTCGACAAGACCTTTCTAACCCTTGTGGTATCGAAATTTGGTTGAGTGGAGACCAGATTCGTAAGGGTGCTGCCTTGAATGCAGTGCAAATTGCTGAGTTATTGGTAGCCAAAAATTTGCTAAAGTCCTTAGTCCCTAGTCCTTAGTCCTTTGTAGGCAGCAAAAAATCTTCTGGCACAGAAGCTAGACCAAAGAGCAATGACTAATGAATAATGGCTAATGACCAATGACCAATAATTAATGAGGAGTTAGAAAAGGGTGGTCAATTTTGGACGTGTGCTAACGGCGATGATTACGCCGTTGAGGGAAGATAGCAGCGTCAATTATGCTGTGGCAGAGCACTTAGCAGCTCATTTGGTTGACAATGGGACAGATACTTTGGTGGTATGTGGCACCACTGGGGAGTCTCCTACCCTTACTTGGGATGAAGAGTACCAGCTATTCCAAGTAGTCCAAAAAGCAGTTGCAGGTAAAGCCAAGGTAATTGCTGGAACGGGTTCAAATTCTACAAAAGAAGCGATCGCTGCTACTGAAAAAGCTGCTAAACTAGGGTTAGATGGATCATTACAAGTTGTACCGTATTACAATAAACCGCCACAGTCAGGACTATACAAACATTTCCAAGCGATCGCAAAATCGAGTCCTGACTTTCCCCTGATGCTCTACAATGTACCGGGTCGCACAGGACAAAATCTGCAACCGGAAACTATTGCTCGTTTAGCCCAAATTCCTAATATCGTAGCTCTCAAAGACGCTACTAGCGACTTCGAACAGACTAGTCAAATTAGGCGTTTAACCCCACCGGATTTTGCCATCTATTCTGGCGATGACTCCTTTACCCTAGCCACCCTGGCACTAGGAGGAGCAGGTGTAGTTAGTGTAGCCAGTCATCTGGTCGGTTCCCAAATCCAACAGATGATTCAAGCTTTTGAGGAGGGGAAAACTAGTGAGGCTACTCAAATTCACCTCAAGCTTTTTCCCTTATTTAAAGTACTCTTTTGTACTACCAATCCTATCCCCATCAAAACAGCACTAGAACTTCAAGGTTGGCAGGTGGGTAGTCTTCGCTCACCGCTGTGCGAGCTACCCTCTGAATTAAAATCCCGTTTAAAGGAGGTTCTGATTGAGCTGGATTTAATTTAAATCATTACTCATTTTGTACCAATTACTACCCCAATCAGATAGATCTTCGCTTTGTAAGGTAGGAAAGATGACTGAATCCTTAGCGAAGACTATGTTAGGGATTGGGAGGGAGATTAGTGAGCTATTAATGGTTTATTTAATTTTGGCTTTCTTTCTCCCTAATTTTTTCCTATTACTATTATTTTCACGTTTATGTGCTACTAATTAGTTGATATTAAAAAGCTCTACATCATTGCTTTATCTGTGTGATTGTTATATAGAATATCCCAAAAAGTAAATTGGGATCACTTTTTTAAAATTTTTACTATAAAAAAAACTCAGAGGAGTCAAATGACTAAGCAAACATCTAAACCAGCTTTAAAAATTATTCCCCTAGGCGGACTCCATGAAATTGGCAAGAACACTTGTGTTTTTGAATTCAATGACGAAATCCTGCTCTTAGATGCTGGGATTGGCTTCCCTAATGATGAGATGCATGGAATTAATATCGTCCTCCCCGATATGACCTATCTACGGGAAAATCGTCACAAAATCAAGGGCATGATTGTCACTCACGGTCATGAAGACCATATTGGTGGCATTCCCTATCATTTAAAGCAGTTTGATATTCCCGTGATTTATGGACCCCGCTTAGCCATGGCATTACTTCAAGGCAAGCTAGAAGAAGCTGGTGTAGCTGACCACACGGAATTGAAACGTGTAATGCCCCGTGAAACGGTACGTATCGGTTCTTCATTCCTTGTAGAATTTATTCGCAACACTCACTCGATTGCTGATAGCTTTACCATTGCCATTCATACGCCAGTGGGTGTGATTATCCACACAGGTGATTTCAAAGTTGACCATACCCCTGTGGATGGAGAATTCTTTGATTTCCAAAGACTAGCGGAACATGGGGAAAAAGGGGTTCTGTGCTTGATGAGTGACTCGACTAACGCGGAAGTTCCTGGACATACTCCATCTGAACGTTCGGTTTATCCCAATCTAGAACGGGCCATTGCCCAAGCACCAGGACGAGTCCTAGTGACTACCTTTGCTTCCTCAGTTCACCGGATAAGTATAGTCCTGGATATCGCCCAAAAACAAAACCGGAAGGTGGCAATTGTGGGTCGTTCCATGCTGAATGTGATTGCCCAAGCTCGCACCCTAGGTTACATTAAATGCCCAGATCACTTGTTTGAGCCGTTAAAAGCCATTAAAAATATAGCGCCAGAAAAAATCCTGATTCTGACAACAGGTTCTCAAGGGGAACCGCTAGCAGCAATGACTCGTATTTCTAAAGGGGAACATCGGGAAATTCAAATCCAAGCAGGGGACACAGTGGTCTTCTCTGCCAACCCCATTCCTGGTAATACAATTGCGGTGGTGAATACCATTGATCGGTTAATGAAACTGGGAGCCAATGTAGTGTATGGTCGTAAGCATGGCATTCATGTTTCTGGTCATGGTGCTCAGGAAGACCATAAACTGATGTTGGCTCTAACACGACCAAAATTCTTTATGCCGGTGCATGGTGAACATCGGATGCTAGTTCACCATGCCAAGATGGCTCATAGTATGGGTATCCCTGTGGAAAATACTGTGATTACTGACAATGGAGATGTGGTGGAGTTATCTGAGGACAGCATTAGTATTACGGGTAACGTCCCTTCAGGTATTGAACTGGTAGACCGCACTGGTATTGTTCATGACAATGTTATGAAAGAACGTCAGCAGTTGGCTGGAGATGGAGTAGTGACTGTAGCTGCAGCAATCAGTTGGGATGGCACACTCCTTGCCAAGCCAGAAATACATCTGCGGGGTGTGGTCTCACCGTTAGAAACATCCCTCCTGCAACAGTTGGTGATCAAAAGAATTGAACGGACATTAAGCGATCGCTGGTCAGATTTTGATAAATCCTTGACAGAGAAACCAACTGAAATTGATTGGCAAGGCTTGCAAAAGCAAATTGAAGCTGACCTCCAGCGTTTAGCTCGCCGGGAACTCAGGAGTCGTCCCCTGATGGTGTTCTTGCTGCAAACTCCAGAGGAACCACCAGTTAAGGTCACAGGTACACGGCGTCGGCGCTCTACTGCTAAGGTGGCATCATAAGCAGAAGGGTGAAGGTTGTTCGCCCTTGGCGTCCCTGTTGCCTTCTTTTCGTCCTTAATTCCCAAAAAGACTGACTTCAACACTCAGGAAACAACTAAATGTTGAAGTCAGTCTTTTTTTTTATGACATTAAAGTCACTGATGAGTTATTCTAATCAGTGTGATGAGTTATTCTAATCAGTGTGATTACTCAATCCCTATTGCCAAATTGCCAAAGTTCCGTAAGACTGACCAAGCTTGGTCATTACGGATCTTGGCAGCATATCAGTAGATGCAGTTAATTACACAGATAAGCTAGTTTCACAGATAAGCTAGTACACATTTAACTGATCTATTGGAATTGATCACAGCTTGTTGGCAGTTGATGCTTAACCCTTAACAGTCAACTATGCTTTAAGCGTCCTACTTGGAAAGCTGCCCTTGCCAGCTATCAGCTCTGATGCCCCTGTAGCGAAGGAGCTTACGCTGGAGTACTAAACCAAAAGCTCAGTTTATGTCCCTCGGAACTATAGAAACCAATTGCTCCAATTGAGTAGCGTAAATGGGTATTAGCTTACCTGGTTCACACTAACTGCTATCTATAGGATTTTTCCTAACCTAGCCATGTTTGTGTCGATTGACTACATATATTTAATTAGATTTTAAGATCAGCTGCTGATTTCCAGCAGCGAAGAGACCCTATGCCAATGGTGATAGGGTCAGGAGAAAAAAGGCGGTATGCCTGTAATAACCACCAAGATCGGCTCTCCTCAGGCAGAGGGGGGGGTGTTATCTTGCTCTGGCAAGATATACATAAAAATGATCCTCTGTCAATCCGGTATGAGAAAGATATCTTGTGTAGTTATATTACAGGCGACTGGATTACCGCCTACTAGTAGTATCACAGGTAAAATACATGAGTGTATCTGATTATACAATAAGTAAGCTAATCATTACAAGTCGGGTTTGGATTAACCCAGGAACAGATTCCTCCAAGATTACAATTCCTGCCTTACTCGGCAAGACCAGGAAGACTTTTGATCTGCTGGAGTCATTACGGCAGTGGCTGAACCAAATTGAGGTTGATAACCCCAAATTAGCCCACCGTCTCTGCCGACTAATTCCAGCCCAGTGTCCTTTTGAACGGCAGATTAAACTGTTCAATCGCACTCTACTTCGGATTCCACCATTGTGTAAACTAAATCCTGTCTATGATGAAGTGGTAGCCCTGCGCTTCCGAGCACTGTCTTATCTGGCGGATGAATGTGGTGAAGATATCACCTGTTACTGCTAAAATTCCGAAACGAGAATTTTAGCTGCGGGCGTCGGGAAACCGTGCCTATTAGAAAACATCATGGCCATTATTGCCCTAAAAGCCTGGTATCTCCAAAAGTACGAACCGATAAAAGAATTGGAGAAACGCCACCATGACCTGCGTTTGAGCAAAAATAGTTTGCTTAAGTCAGGCTTAAGAGCAGATTTTTTGGATGATAGCCAGGATGTGAAAAACTCTGAATGGTTTAAGCGCTACCTAGCAGGGGAAACGATCGAGTTCTATATAGAAGGTAGTGGGGGCTATGCCATTTCCAATATTGACTTGATTTCTCACGAGATTTACTTCACGAAGCGAGAGGTAATGGCACAACTGTCGCCCATAATCTTTGTGAGTTACCAAACTGAATATAGTGCCTCTAGTGAGGCTTTGCGTAGCACCCTGTCAGATACCCTAGACACTTTTAATCAGCGATCGCGTTTACCTCTAACCATAGAAGAATCCCGACGCCCAATTGGTCAACCAATGCGCCTGGGGAGTACCCAGATGCGCAAAATCCGCAAAAGTCTGGTGTTCATTGCTGATGGCACCCCCGTGGCTGGTGTAGCAACGGAAAACAAACCGTTACTGATCCCTAGTCCCTATGTTTGTGTGGAAATCGGCTATGCTTTAACGGCTAAGCCGACGGAACAGATTTTGTTGGTGAAGATGGAACGACCAGATTTACCAGGACAGTTTCCTTTTGATCTGCCTAGCTACCAGCAGCTGATTTGGCAAAATCCACAGGAACTGCGCCAAATGTTGCCAACGGTGATGGAAAATTTGTTGAAACGGTTTAACTTATCAACCTAAGTAGTCTGTAAATCTCAAGCAAGACTTGTGGATAAAGGACAAAGGACGTGTAAGGGGATTTGGTTTATTGGGAATCCCTTTGACCTTTGTCCTTTGACTTTTTGCCTTCCCCTTCAAGGTCGCTGATAATAGTTGGGATGGATTAAGGAGAATTTTCTATGCCAAGAACCCCAGACGAGTACGCTGTTCACATTCTTTTGTCAAGTGGTCACCGGGAAGAAGTACGGTTTGCCACAATTAAAGAGTTTCAAAAGTGGTATAGTGGCGAACTTATCCCAAAATCTAACTCTGAAGACTTCATTAGCGTACCCATTAAAAATGTCCAAGGGGAGTACATGGTAGTACGTCCTGCTCGTATCACTGCTATCCGGGTGGAACCTATTTTCTCTGGTAGCGTCGAACGTTTTTAATACAGCTTGACTGCTTTGACTGGGCAATAGCTGGTGATTGAATTCTTGGCAAGTATGAGAAAAACTCTAACTAGGATTTCCCTGACCATAGGAATAGCCCTCCTACCGATTAGTGGTGCTGCAGTTGCTAGTGTTCCTCTGCAAGCGGTTCAACTAGATACTGTTCAGTTCAATGAGGATCCATTGGGTTTAGATGAACAGCTTTGGAAGCGTCCTGGTGGTCAGTCAGGGGACTGGCGAGCCATGTTGAAAGCCATAGACAATAGCTTGCGTTATCTGAAAACCCCTAGTGCGGCTAAAGCTTACCAAAACTATTCCGTACCAGGAGTAACTCGCGATCGCGTCCGCCGTTCTCTAGTCCGTTTCCGCCAACTGCTGATCAAGTCCCCTACTCCTCAAGCGTTGCAAGCTGCTATCCAACAAGAATTTGTCTTTTACAAGAGTGTGGGGAAGGACAATCAGGGAACTGTTGGGTTCACGGGTTATTTTGAGCCAGTGTATGCTGGGAGTCGCACACCTAGTGCTGAGTATCGCTATCCCCTTTACCGACTACCTTCTGATTTCCAACGTTGGCAAAAACCTCACCCAACCCGTGCGGCATTGGAAGGATGGGATGGTTTAGGTAAAAATAGCCCACTACGAGGGCAAGAACTAGTTTGGTTACGCGATCGCTTAGAGGCGTTTTTGGTTCACGTTCAGGGTTCAGCCCGAGTTAGAATGCCGGATGGCACCTTGATGAGTGTGGGCTACGCCGGTAAGACGAGTCATCCCTACACTAGTATCGGGCGACAACTGGTTAACGATGGCAAGATGGAGCTAGAAGGGCTAACCCTGCCTGCAGTGATCGATTATTTCCGCACGTCACCGACGGAACTGAGTCAATATTTACCCCGCAATAAAAGTTTTGTGTTCTTTCGGGAAACCAGGGGGGCACCTGCTACCGGTAGTCTTGGTTTGCCAGTAATGGCTGAGCGCTCGATTGCTACGGATAAATCTATCATGCCTCCAGGAGCCTTGGCCCTTATCCAAACTAGTATTCCTTATCCCAATGCTGTGGGTCAGTTGGAATCTAGGCTGGTCAGTCGCTATGTCTTGGATCAGGATACTGGTAGTGCGATTAAAGGGCCGGGTCGAGTGGATATATTTATGGGTACTGGTAAATTGGCAGGTAATCGGGCAGGGCTGATTAATGATACAGGAGAGTTGTACTATTTGTTGCTTAAAAATTAAGACCACAAAATAGTGCTGAAGCTTTAACTATAAACTTGAACTATTAAAAAAAACTTTAACTATCAAACTATACATAAAATTATACATAAAAATTTACTCTAAAACACACCTGATCGCCTACATTACCCGTTGAAACTGAGAATAAAGGCTAAAAAAACGAGGTAGGTCAATATGAGTCGTTCTCAAGGGTCAAACCAAAATTATTTCAGTGAGCTTGATGTGGTTGCTGTGATGTTTTTCAGTTCTTTTGTACTTGGCTTTATTCCTATTAATATTGCTTTTAACCAAAACCTACCAGTTAATGAGGATTTTGTCAATCCAACAGAAGTAGAACTTTGGGGGGTTGAACTTTCCCCCGGCTTAAAGCACGGGGGCAGCCCGTTAACCTAATTTCCCTTATCAATCTCCCACAGTGGCAATTGTTGAATTGGGTCTAACTGGACATTCTTTAACCCTGACTGGGCAAAAGCGTATTCCTTTGGTTGCCATAAGGGTATTAAGGGTACATCCTTTGCCAGCAGTTCTTGAATCTCCGCAAAAATCTGCTTTCGAGCGACTGGATCTGATTCCCGACGCTGTTGCTGAATCAGTTGATTCATGCGATCGCTATAATAAAACGACCCCTGAGAGCGACTGGCTCCGGCTTCACACCCTTTCCCAAGGGAACCTTTAGTACAACTGACTAAAGGCTGAATAAAGTTATCGGGGTCAGAAAAGTCAGGATACCAATCGACTAAGGCACTCTGATAAACTCCCTTACCTAGATTGCCAAAGAAATTCGCTGACTCCACAGTTTGGGGCTGGATTTCCACAATTCCCCCAAGTTCCTGGGCAGCATATTCTTTCAGAAGACTGGCAAGTTGTTGCCGGGTTGCTGAACCTGAGGAATACCAAATTTCTAATGTCAACGGATTGTCTTTCGTAAATCCCGCTTTGGCTAGCAGTTCTTTGGCTTTGGCAATATTACCGTCACCGTAGGCGTCTTTAAAGGTTGGCTTGGAGACATCAAAGCTAGTGGGAATGATACTAAAGGCTGGTGCAGCTTGGTTTCTTAGCACCCGTTCGTTGATCAGTGTACGATTAACAATCGCAGCGATCGCTTGTCTGACTTCTGGTTTATCCAACGGTGCCATCTGAGTATTGAGCACCATGTAGTTAATATTATTGCTGGGAGATTCTATGACTTGCCAACCGCCAGAGGCTGCTCCTTTTTGCAAACTGAGGATTTGATCGGGATCTAAACTTTGATAACCAATGTCTACAGCACCAGTTTTGATGGAATTGAATAAATTAGCGGAATTGGTGAGGATTTGAACGTTTAATCCCTGATTGGGGGGTTTTTTACCCCAATATTCTTCAAACACATCTAGGCGAATCCCATTTGGACTAAACTTGACTAGCTTATACGGACCAGTGCCTACAAATTTGGTCGGTTCAAATTTACCACTACCAATTTCATAGGCATTGGGGGAAACAGCACAGGTTCCGGAGAAAGCTAACAGTGCTGGAAAGGCAGCGAAGGGATTTTTGAGTTTAATCGTGAGTTCGTACTCTCCAGACGGTTCAATGGAATCTACCAAACCTTCCAGTAGAGAAGAGGGCTTGCCACCATTTTCGATAAACCGACGCAGGGAAAATGCCATGGCTTCAGCGTTAAATGGGGTGTTATCATGAAAGACTACACCTTGGCGTAGGGGAATGGTGTAAGTTAAGCCATCCTTGCTGATGGTAGGCATAGCAGTTGCCAGTTGTGGCACTAATTCTGAAGTACCCAGCTTGTAGGTATAAAGGCGATCCCCTAAGCTGTAATGGATGTTACTAGCTGCTAGTTCGTAGGCATCGGCTGGATCGAGGGTTCTCGGTTTTAGGGTAGTACCAATGGTGAGTCTATTACTGTTACTGGTGCTGGAGGAACCTGTCTGTTGATTGCTTGGAGAACCACCACAACTAATAATTAGGAAGCAGCTACAGAGGAATAAAGCTAGAAATTTGCTAGTTGAACAGTGTTTGCGGGATAGGGGAAACCAGTTCATGCTTTGGTAATTGTGATTAGCTACAAGTAATTTCTTATCGTAGCTATCTTAGAACCAATTTCAAAAAATCTAGCGTTGTAGAATACAGCGATGATTGATGGAGAGGGGGGTTCTTCCGTAATTAGTATGCTAATTTAGCATAAAAAATAAATTATCAAAATATCAAAGCTATATAACGTAGTAGGTTTATTTAATTTAATCTAACAGTTTAGCATAACAGGTACCGAATAGCCATATTATTTAATCCTCAATCCTAAGTATTGACACTCCCCGTCCTAGAAGAACGGGGATTCTTTGATCAACGAGGTCACTTGCTTCTTCAGACCGGAATCAGAAGAAGTAGAGGCGTCCTCTCCTAAAGCGTTGGGATCGATGATCCAGGTTCCGGTGTGCCCCACCGTACCCAAGGCTGTTACGGTCGATGCCTGGTATTATCCAGGGCACCTCCGCTTCAGAACTGGACGTGAAACTTTCGCCTCATCCAGCTCCTGAGTATCCTCAACCTTTCGGCTTGCCTAACGGCAGGCTCCAGTGGATTTCTTGGTGGCAGCTTTGATGTACTGCCATTAGGTTCTTTTGCTTCCAATTGTCGTGGTTTCCATCGATGTGATGAAGATGTACATATTCGTCGCTTAGGAACCTATGTCCGCAATGTCCACAGGAATGGTTTTGCTTTTTCAAAGCTTTAGAGGTAGCATCGTCGTATAATATGGAGTTCCTCAAACTCCAATAGACTAGGTCTCCATCGTAGGGGGACTTAGTCCCTTTAACGTTTACGTGTTGATTTTGTTCATACCCTACTGCTGGGAAGCCTTTCTTACATAGTTCATTGGCTCTATACCGGTTTACTTTCTTTTCCTTTCGGAATTTACGGTTTGTGGTTTTATTCATGAACCATAAACTATCTCGGGAACTGCTCATGTCGCAGCTTTTATGGTAATTCCTCCATCCGCGCACGATTGGAGCTAATTTTTGGGCTTTTACTTCAGCGCCATAGTTCGAGTTGTTGACCACGGCTTTAATCTTCTTTCGGATGTTCCGATGGTTTTCCACTGAGGGAATACATCGGAATTTTCCGTTTTTCTGGACTCTCATATGCCAGCCGAGGAAGTCAAATCCGTCTGTCGTTTTGGTCAGCTTGGTCTTTTCTTGATTTACCTCTAAGCCCCTTTGGGCTAGGAAGTTTCTCACTTTATCTAAAATCTTCTCAGCGTTGTCTCTAGGCTTAAGAATAAACACCATGTCATCCGCGTATCGGATGCTGGGGTGGATGTTTTCTATTCCGTCAAGCGCAATATTGGCTAAGAGTGGACTAACCACCCCACCTTGGGGCGTGCCTTGCTCCGGGAATTCCGGATTGATGCCTGCTTTTAGACATCTGAATATCCCCATCTTCAGACCCGCAGGTGCTAGCAATCTATCCATAATGGAGCTATGGGAGATGCGGTCAAAGCATTTCTTGATGTCTAGTTCGATTACCCTCTTTTTAATGCCGTTGCTGTTTGATTTTAGGTGTAGGAACAGGCGCTTTTGTGCGTCTTGGGCACTTCGGCCTGTCCTGAATCCGTAGCTGTCGGCACTGAATGTGGCCTCATGGGCTGGTTCGAGAGCATACTTGGCTAGACATTGCCACGCTCTGTCTTGGATTGTCGGTACTTTCAACATTCTCGTACCCCCATTTTTCTTGGCTATGGGTATTGCCCTTAAGCCTTGGTGCGTCCAGTTTTCCGCACTGGATACTAGTTTTTTAAGTACCTCGAACCGTTCTTTGTAGGATAAGGATGATTTTCCGTCTACTCCTGCGGTTCTTTTTCCAAGATTTAGCTGTGTCACTTGACGGATTGCCAGCATTTGTGCTGAGCGGGATTTCAGAATTAGTTTTTGTAAAGACCGCGCCTTTCTCAGGTCACCATCTCGAACTGCTTTATACACTCGCTTTTGTAGGCGGAAAAGGTTCCGGCGGAGTTGCTTCCACTTTTGACTTTTCCAGAGGTCACTATATCTATTTGACATGTGTCTACCCGTGCTCTTCATCAGTTTTGTGTACTCTGGATACCCGCCACCAGTTTAATGATGGCATCCTACCCGACAGTGGGGATTGAGTTTGGCATAACTTACCGAGGCTCGACTACACCTCAGACCCATATTTGCTGTCGTTTTTACTCGTTCCATCTATCAGATTGTTTTGGTGATTTAGGGCAGTCCAATTTGCCTACCCCCTTCTCAGAGATTACAGCTATCGAAAAGATAACGCTGTGAGAATGAGAGGGTCAAGTCGCACATTTTTCATTCCAGATTGTGGCTTCATCCTTAGACACTTTTCTAGGACTAGTTTTACCCATGTCACCTCCCCGTTAGCGCCAGTGATACCTATCTGCTTCGGTTCTGATTGCGCCCTGGTGCCAGCTTCACTCTGCGGAGTTGCCGCTCGCTCGGTGTGGCCAAGATAGGGAGTCACTTGTCTCTTCAAGGGGTGGGTTTTCACCACCATCCGAAAGACAGTTAGAACTTTGAGGTGTTTTTAACCTCGCGAGTCCCCTAGCTCATACCCCTCCAGTCGCTGGAGGCTCCTAGCTAGAACGAGCCGCACCTTTTCAAAATATTGATGGCAGCGTTATGGTCTCTATCCAGCTCGCACCCACATTCACAGACATGAGTTCGAGTTGATAACGACTTTTTGACTACTTCACCACAGTTGGAGCAATTCTGACTAGTATAAGCAGGATTAACTGCTACAGTTTGCTTGCCAAATTTGGTGCCAAAATACTCCAGCCATTTTCTAAATTGATACCAACCTGCATCATTAATAGATTTAGCGAGGCAATGATTTTTTACTAAATTTCTGACCCTTAAATCTTGCCTTACGGCACGCTTCGCGAACGTAGGCGACCACGTCGTTAGAGTGGATTACGCAACGTGCAAGTCTCTTTGCATGTTCTATGCGCTACGCGCAGGCTTCGCCAACACGCTGCCTACTTATTTTAAGGTGCTCTCTGCCTAGTCTATTAATGGCGCGCTTCCGATTGGATGAGCCTTTATTCTTGCGAGAAACTCTGCGCTGATAAAATTTTAGACGCTTCTCTCCTTTTCGATAAAACCTTGGATTTGCTTCTGTATTTCCCTTTGAGTCGGTATAGAATTCTTTTAGACCTACATCTAAACCAATGTTGGTATGAGAGGGTTCTAAAGATTCCTTCACATCAACCTTGACACAGAACTGAACATAGTAACCATCCGCACGACGAACCAACCTAACTCGCGCATAGCAGTTCTTGGTCGTAACGCCACAACTCCCAAGTTCCCTTGAGCTTAAGTTTTCCGTTCGCGTAGCGTGACCGAAGGTCAATCCCTTTTTTATCAGTAAAGTTAATAGACTTAGTGTCAGGTGAAAGTTTCCAGCCAGATGTCTTGTACTCAACTGACCTGGAGAATTTCTTGAACTTGGGATAACCCTTCTTCCCAGGAACTTGTTTTTTGCAATTGTCGTAAAACCTAGAAATGGAGTTGTAAGCTCTTTCCACTGAAGCCTGACAGGCATGAGAGTTTAAGTCTTTAACAAAAGAATACTCAGCCCTAAGCCACGTATTATGGCGATACAGGTCTTTTTGTCCTACACCTTTATTGTCCATCCAATAACGAATGCACTTATTGCGCACGAACTGACCAGTACGTATCGCCTCATCAATACCGGCATATTGAGTTTTATTCCCTTTGACCTTAAACTCTAAGACGATCATTTTGACGTGGAACAACTCTACGTAACATTATAACACAAAAAAAATAAAGCCGTCCTAGAAGGACGGGGCTTGAGACCCAAATTTTTTGGTCAAACACAAGCTGATAGCTGACAACTGACTAATTTGTGAAGAATTGTTACAAAAAAACCTACTTTAGTATAAAAACAGCCAGCTTAACCTGAATAACTAATTAGATCCCATAACTCCTAGCTAACTACCGTTGGATGAAAACACTCCCCCACTTACTAAACTCAGCACTCAGCACTCAGCACTCAGCACTCAGCACTATTCTCAAATCGGGATTTAATGGGAATATCAAACACAGGTATGGCGATATGTGGCAACCCAAAATAAAACATCTTACCCCAGAGCAAGAGACTTTAATTTCAAAATATAAAGAAAAGTGGCACAATTTATCTTTATTGACTGGAGCCATTGATCGTCACGAAGCAACAGTAGCCATCAACGCTGCCTATACAGCCATTGGCAAACCAGTACCAGATATTGTTTTTTGTGATAGCCCTTACGGTTTTTTTAAAATTCTCCTCAACCAACTCCAGCAACACATTGACAGCCAACTAAAGAGTCAACTCCAGCCAAGACTGGAGAGTCAATTGATCAATCAACTACGGCAACATCTCAAAACCCAACTCGGCAAAGAACTCCAACAAGAGCTACTCTACCAACTCGGGCGAAAGCTTAACATTAAACGGATTAGCCGTCAACTTGAAGAGAAACTGTGGCAACCCTTGGACACTTCCATGGGAACCCAACTACACAGGCAATTGCAAAACCAATTGTTATATGAACTAGATACCTCAACAGTTAGTCAACAGCGAATTCGACTGGGCTTGCAAGTACTTGAACAACTTGGGACTGAATTGAGACTATTCATGTCACCCTTATACTGGAGTATTTACAGTAGTCGGTTTGACTTTTATATTTCCGTCCTAAATTGCCCTCACCATCAAAACACATGGCAAATATTCCAATCCCTAGTCAAACACTGTAGTTGGATCTTCCCATTTCAAAACATCTGCTTCGTTTGCGATCGCCCAACCAAGCTCTCATTTGACACTCAACACCGCCTTCATAGAGAAGGACAGCCAGCCATGGAGTTTGCCGATGGTTTCAGCCTATACTCCTATCACGGCGTGACCATACCAGAAAAATACGGTAAACTCAACCCCAACCAGTGGCAAGCTGGGTGGCTTTTAGAAGAACCCAACGCTGAACTTAGGCGAGTCCTAATTGAGGGGATTGGTTACGCCCGAATTTGCCAAGACCTAGAAGCACAGCAATTAGATTCCTGGCAAGAATACACCCTATTAAAAATTAATAACGATATCGATATCGAGCCAATTTTTATACTCAAGATGACTTGTCCTAGCACCAACTTTGTTCACATTATGCGAGTGCCACCTCATGTAGAATCAGCCCGTGAGGCAATTCGCTGGGTAAATTGGAATACTGATCCAGAGGAATTTTTAGTCCAGACTTGAGTCCAACTCAGGTTAATATCAAGTGGTTAATACCAAAGTTACCTTCAAAGATAGCACCATTCCCCATCAGCAGGGATAAGAGGGAGCAGGACTTACGCAGTGACTCTAGCTGTAGGGTGCCTTAATAACGCACCCTACACCATCAGCGCCTTTGTTGCCCAGTTTTGCGTAAGTTCTGAACTTGCACAAATGGTGCAACTGTTTTGTGGTTGAAGGGTAACCTTCAACCTACCCGACAAGGAACGGGACGCCTGGGCAAGAACAACCTTCAACCTTGAAAATGTATATGGGAGTCAGGATTGTTTTAGTAGAACCCGCTGGTCCATTGAATGTGGGTTCTGTAGCGCGAGTGATGAAAAATATGGGGTTATCGCAGCTGGTGCTAGTGAATCCTCAGTGTGACCATCTCAGCCAAGACGCACAGCATATGGCAGTGCACGGGCTAGATATCTTAGAAAAAGCCCAAGTCGTAGCAACCATACCAGATGCCTTAGTCGGGTGTCAAAGAGCGATCGCAACCACCGCTCGTAGCCGCGCCATCCCCACTACTCTCGAACATCCCAGAACCGCCTTACCCTGGTTATTGTCAGCTGGCGTAACCTCTGCCCTGATTTTTGGCCCTGAATCTAGGGGATTGAGCAATGATGAACTCAATCATGCTCAGCGGTTTGTGCGCATTCCCACTAGTTCCACCTATCCAGCCTTAAACCTAGCCCAAGCCGTAACAGTCTGCTGTTATGAACTTTATCAATATCAACTTGATCAAAGTACACACCAGCCATCACCCGTCCCAAGTCAACCCTTATCCCCTACTCCCCCCTACCAAGATGCTGCTACTTTGGACCAGATAGAACGCTACTCTAAGCATCTAGAAGCCCTATTATTGAAAATTGGTTATCTTTATCCCCATACCAAAGCAGCACGAATGGAAAAGCTGCGACGTCTGTTAAACCGAGCAACCCCCACCACAGAAGAAATCAACATGCTCAGAGGAATGCTCCGCCAGGTAGAATGGGCGCTACAATTTTTGCCAAAGTCTGGGGTAGATGATCCGTCAAAACCAAACCAGCCCTAAAATAGGCTTGCATAGGTTGTATTGGAGGCGTGATAGATGGCCGCTTCAACTGTTGGTACTAGATCAAAACTCCGTGATCAGAACACTCAAGAAAAACTGAAAGGGAAGCTTGATACTGCTACATCCATTAAAGTTCTCTCCCTTATCATTAGACCATACTCAGAAAATTCCGAGAACTAGCAGATTGTTTCCGGTTTTATGTATCTGGTAAACCTCAGCCTAAGATTCAGCAGTGGAAAAACAACAGAAACCAACCTCCTCCCGCCGCCGCCAGCGTCGCCACCTTACCAAACAGCCACAAACTAAGGACATTAAATCCTCCAAATCCCAACCAAAACAGAAAACACGCCGCCAAAGCTCATCCCCAAAATCAAATAAATCTCGGTCAACCCCGCCACCTACCCCCCGTACCCGTGCTCGTCTATCCCGTTCACCAAACCCTTCTGCAATTCGCTCCAGTCAATCCCAGCTCAGGGTAGCATACCGCACACCCCAGTTACCAAACCTTCGTAGAAGACTCAATCCCTTTGCTACACCAGCCTCCTCATCCTTGCCCACCATAACCAATTCTCGTAATCCAATTCGGCAACGTCCTCAGCCACAATTAGTTGCTGATTTTTCCCCTAAATCCTCCAAAACAAGCCAACTAAAAGCTAGACTACCCCTCCCAACCCCCAATCACCAATCTGTACAAATTCGGAGAACTCGCCGAGAGCGCCGTTCCGAAAACTCCTCTACCAGGCTATGGATTTTGATTATCCGTTTGCTGATTGTGGGAATTGGTCTCGGAGCGATCGCAGGTACCGTATTATCGAGCTTGGGTACTGCTAGCCAACCATCTACCAAAACCACAGACAATGCTCCAATTGAAGTCCAGCAGAGTTTGAGTCAGACAATTAGTTCTCAATTGACACCCCTGCTGCTCAACAAATCTCCCTTACAAAAACAAATTCAAACTCTAGTAAAGCAACACCCCCAATTGCAACCCGGAATCTTCATCCATGATCTCGATACCGGTGCTTTCCTAGAATCAAATAGCCGTCTCATTTTTCCTGCTGCTAGCACCATTAAGTTACCAATTCTAATTGCTTTCTTTCAGGATGTAGATGCAGGCAAAGTTTTCTTAGATGAATATATAACCATGAAACCAGAGATGATTGCTGGTGGTTCTGGAAACATGCAATATCAAAAACCAGGCAAACAGTACAAAGCTCTGGAAGTAGCCACCAAAATGATCACCATTAGTGATAACACGGCTACGAATATGCTGATTGAACGTCTTGGTGGCATCGAAGTTCTCAATCAACGATTCCGCTCTTGGGGTTTGAAAAAAACTGTACTGCGCAACCCCCTACCAGATTTGCCAGGAACAAACACCACTAGCCCAAGAGAACTGGCTAGTTTGATTTTTCACCTTGAGCAAGGTAAGTGGATTTCTCCCCAATCTCGTACTGACCTGATCGATATCATGATCCAAACTAAGACCAACACACTATTACCCCAAGGACTAGGTAATGGTGCCACCATTGCCCATAAAACTGGCACCCTTGGCCGACTACTGGCCGATGTAGGTTTAGTAAAAATGCCCAACGGCAAGCGTTACATTATCAGCGTAATGGTCAAACGCCCCTTTAATGATGCCAGTGCCGAAAAACTGATTCGCACCATTTCTCGACAAGCCTATGACTACTTTAATAATTAGTCATTTCTTAATTACCGGTTAAACCTTGAAAGTTGACTGTTGAAGGTTGACTGCTGCCTTTGAGCAATCTGCTACTGACAACTGATCTAGAGATTGCCAGATTTTCGATAACAAAGCATCCAAGCCGATTTTAGCAACAGCTGAAATCGAAAAAACTGGTACCTGAGTAAGCTGATTTAGGTAAGTAGACACCTCATCGATCATGTCTTGATCAACCGCATCTACCTTATTAAGGGCAAGAATTTGGGGACGCTCTGGCAATTCTCTGCCATAGGCTTGTAACTCCTGTTGAATGGTTTGATAATCAGCAATCGGGTCAGCAGCAGTAATATCAATCAAATGCAGTAACAAGCGAGTGCGTTCGATATGACGTAGGAACTCGTGACCCAGACCAATACCTTGATGAGCTCCAGCAATCAACCCAGGAATGTCAGCAAATACAGTACCATCCCCAGTTGGTTTTCGAACCACACCTAAATTCGGAATCAAAGTGGTAAAGGGGTAATTGGCTATCTTGGGTCGTGCCGCTGAGAGTGCTGAAATCAGAGTAGACTTACCAGCATTAGGTAGACCAATAATGCCCACCTCAGCCAGTAACTTCAACTCCAAGCGTAACCTCAGTTGCTCTCCTGGTAGTCCAGGTAACGCATGCTCTGGTGCGCGATTGTGATTACTCAGGAAATGCCGATTTCCCAAACCTCCTTTACCACCTTTGGCAACACACAGCATTTGCCGAGGTTTTACCAAATCCCCCAGCATTTCTCCCGTGTCAGCATTGTAGACAACCGTGCCACAGGGAACTTCAATAATGCGATCGCTACCATTTTTTCCCGTCCGATTATTAGGGCCTCCCCGACCCCCATTCTCAGCTCGAAAGCAATGGGCGTATTTGAAATCTAGCAACGTTTGCAGATGCTCTATAGCATTGAAAATCACGCTACCCCCCCGACCACCATTACCCCCCGCCGGTCCTCCAGCAGGAACATACTTTTCCCGCCGAAACGCCACAATTCCATCGCCCCCGTTACCAGCGACAACTTCAATTTCTGCTTGGTCGATAAATTGCATAATTAGTTTTTAGTCCTTAGTGCTTAGGTCTTAGTCCTTAGTGTTTTCTTGACATCAGTCAGTTGAACCGATTCCCCTTAATTAATCTAACTACTAATGACCAATGACTAATGACTAATGACTAATCACCAATCACCAATCACCAATCACCACTTATAAATATGCTGAAACATCTTCACCACAATCATCGGCTAAATAAGATAAAGCCCGGAAGCGCAAGCCGACTAACTGATCATAGAGAGGATTAAGCTTACACATCGGTGGGATGTGGACGATTTTGTGATTAAATAGCTTCACGTCCCGTTCAAACGGACACTGAGAAGGAATCAGTTTACACATAAATCGAGCGACCCGTGGGTCATTAACATCCATACCATCTAACCAATCCCGCATTGGCTGTAGAATATCCGAATGGGGATGGTCAGAACTTCCTGGTTCTTGAGCTAAGGCATCAGCAGAATCGCTTTGCTCAGTTGCCTTACCGTCATAAAGAGTTACCTGCAGTGATTCAAGAGCCTCAACCTTATGACCTAGCGCTTCACAGAACTGGTGTAGAACATCAGCTTCAGTCGCAGAGTACACCCCATCTGCCAAGGCTACCATTACAGCAGTTCGTAGAAAATTCTCTGCCGTTGTGTTATCCTTACCTAAAGCTGCTGCTAGTTCTTCAGGAGTAATCGGTTGATCAAAAGACTGCAAATCAGTACCAGGAGCCAATGTCTCTTGGGTGATTTGAGCCATAACCTCTTGTTCTTCTGGGTCAAAGTGACCATCAGCCCAGGCAACGGCAAATAAACCCCGCAGCCAAGCTGAAATCTGTTCTTCGGTGTAGGTAGCAGTACTGGAAGTAGCCATAAATACTTAAAATCAATCTCCTAACACTATTTTAGGAGCAATCACAATAACTTAAGGTCCTGAAGGTTGAAGCCTATAGCATCAAACTAGCAATCGGATTAAGAAGCATCGACCACTTGTAATTCTGAGATATTCGTGAATCTAGCAGAATTTAGTCTTTTCTTAATGTCAGTCCTAACCAGTGCTACTGGACAGTTCTTGCTCAAAACTGGAGCCGAAAAGCTGGATAAAGTTAACGCTAGCAATTGGCTAGATCAGATATTCAGTATACCCAAGACCCCAGAAATTATAGCAGGGCTAAGTTGTTATGGTTTAGGGGCACTGGCATACATTTTGTTGCTGACGCGGGTAAATCTCAGCGTTGCTGGTCCTTCAGTATCCTTGACTTACGTCTTCTCCGTACTGATGGGCTATTTTTTCTTTAAGGAAACCATCCCCGTTAGCCGTGCCGTGGGGTTGGGTTTGATTATCTGCGGTGTAATGTTGGTAATTTGGAAAAAATCAGTTAGTCATTAGTCATTTGTCAAGACTATGGATGTAAGCCTCTTGTTTACCCGGCTTTTTTAGGGGGGTAATGGGGGGATACCATCCAACCATACAAGCCTTTTACTTACTCAGGACTTACCCACTCAGATCTGTAAAATCAGATCTGTAAAACTGCTGTAATTCCCTATTCCCGGTTCTCTGTTGCCAGAGCCGAAGTTTCCTATTGGCTAAAACCTTAATTTCTCGATCAGCTGCGTAAGTCCTACTTGTGATACACACACATAACTTATTCATAAGTTTGACATCGTGAAAACGCGATCGCGGACAACCGGTAGCAATACTGTAAATAATCACTACTCTAACTATTACGGCAATGGCAATAAAAAATCAACGGAATGAATTAGATTATTTACCTGCTATTAATGTACATTTGCTAGAGCGTAGAATATCTTGTGTAACCGTCCCTAGGATTGTAGACGCCATTCATGCCGCTTGCGTTGAAGACAGAAAAATAACCGTAGCTCACTATAACGTACATAGTTTTAATTTTTCGATGCAGCTCCCATGGTTCTATGAATTTATCCAAAGTGCAGAAATCGCCCATTGTGACGGTATTGGTATCTTAAAAGCCCTTCAGTTTATGGGGTACAATTTATCACTAAAATACCGCGCTTCTTACACACTATTACTGCCAAAATTACTGGATAATTTCAACCAAAATAGTTTTTCAATATTTCTGTTGGGGTCAAAGCCTAAGCATCTAGAAACAGCCCTTACTAACCTCAGACAACAATACCCCAATATTGTTGTCGATGGTCACCACGGATATTTTGATAAAGAAGACCCGAGCCAAAATGAAGAGATAATTAATAAAATCAACCAGGCAAAACCTAATATTTTATTGGTAGGCATGGGTATGCCAATTCAAGAAAAATGGATTTGGCAGCATCGTAGTCGTCTTAATGTCAATGTGTTCATGCCTTGTGGTGCAGTGATCGACCGATTGGCAGGTGTGGTTCCTGACTGTCCAGAATTTATTTCCAATCTTGGTGGAGAGTGGCTTTATCGTCTATCCCGTGAACCCAAACGTCTCGCAGCTCGCTACTTACTCGGTAATCCAGCCTTTTTCTTTCAACTTGCTCTAGCTAAATTTTATGCACAACCTTTGAGAGTAGAGAAGATGGGGTACAGGCTAAATGGACAAAAAAACAGTTTAGGCGAGCCTGTAAGCCTTCTTTCACCATTACCTCAGGGAATGAACTAGCAAAATCAGGATGCACCTGATGTGTAGCTGTTAGTGAGTTCTAGCCAGTAAACCCAGAATAACTGAGAAAATTAATTTTATTAAAATTAAAATTAATTTAGTCTCAGTCATGGTGCAAGACCACCATGATCGTGATTCATACCAAGTGATACTAAGTAGCATTCATACTTAGCACTTTCTTCCCATCACGCCATCACGCCATCACGCCATCACCTTTTGAAGAAGATACTATCTTTGATTCCAACTTAGTATCACTTGCCCATTAGCTACCCTTGACGTTTACAAAACACTTGGTATGTTTCAGGTATATTTCCGTATTTTAGAGTGTCGGTTCACTGATCACTATTGACATAGGCAAAATGCTGTGAATACCTTGGCACCATCCCCCCAGTCAGCCTACGGCTAAGCTGGGGGTCTTATGTAGTGTATGGTTGTATCCCAATTGTATAGGCAAAAGGGAGGGAATTCACCAACCTTCCAAGATAGGGAGAGAGTTTTGGAGTTTCCAGAAAGACACTGCTTTCATGATCGATAATTTTAGGCTTGAGAGTAATAGTGTTACTTTTTCTCCAGTAATGGGAATTCTGTCATTAGATAGTCTGAGATTTCTCACTTAGCCAGGGCAATGCTTTTATTGCCCGTTTTCTGATTACTCTTTTCAATGCTAGTCCCCTTAACTGCTTATCTATCCTTACTTTTTCCTTGAATAGGAAAATCAGAGTAGTTAGGAAAATATAAATATAGCAAGGCAAACCCAACACTGGATTAGGTTTTTAGCAGCTTAGTTTCAAGATAGGTCAGATGGATCACACACTAGCCAAGATCATCAATACATCCCAATACGTATCATTTGATATCTTTGATACCGCAATTATACGCAATGTTTTAGAGCCAAGTGATGTCTTTACACTGGTTCAAAGGCAGTATGAGTATTGTCATTCCGAGTTATTACCAAATTATCCTAAGCTTAGGCAAAAAGCATAAAAAAAATCTAGGGAAAAACTCTGGAGACGAGAACAGGCTTCAGAAGTTACCTTGGATACCATATTTGAGTGTTTGGTAGAAGATTTTGGACTTAATGACCAAACCGCACAAATACTCAAAAAAATTGAAATAGAAACCGAAGGGGATGTTTGCAGACGTAATGAATTTATTTTTTCGGTCTATAACTATTGCCGATAAAATCAGAAACAGATTATTTTTATCTCCGATATGTATCTCCCCCTATCGGTGATCAATAAAATTCTTCAGTCATCAGGCTATGATGAGAGTGACAAGGTATTTTTGTCCTCTGCTATAGGCAAAACTAAATTTACGGGAGATATTTATTCATATGTTGTTGAACAGCTAGGATGTAACCCAGAAGATATCCTTCACATTGGTGATAATTATCACTCCGATGTTTTGAATGCCAAAGCCAAGGGCTTATTAAGTTATTTTTATTAAAAACCAAGACATATCGCTATCAATAGTTCTTGGTTCCAAAAGTAAAAATTTCATCAGCTTCTTAAAAAGAAACAATCTCTCGACAGTTCATTTTACCTAGCAACCATTATCAATCAGTATTATTGTGACCCTCAGGATTGCCAAACTAGCTGCGAGGATTAATTTTGCTATAACTTCGGCTTTAAGAATGTTGGTATCATTTTTTTTAGTTTCATGAATTGACTGCTCTACTAGTATTTAAATTTTATCAATTATTCAGTTAATTCAAATCATCCTATTGGCGTAGGGGCTATATAAAGAGGCTGTTAGCTAATATTTATTCCTTTTATGAATTACGAATTTTAGTTGGTTTCGCCCCCCTAAATACCCAGGCTTAGCAATTCTTAATCAGTCTATGAAACTGGTTATATTTTTTTCAAAATGTTGCTAATCCTAGGATTTATAATCAGCAGAAAGTTTTCAGTTCACATATTATCAGGAGGATATAACCTTGAAACCCTTAGTTAGTGTCGTAATACCTACCTATCGCAGACCAAAGTTAGTTAAACGAGCTGTTCAAAGCGCTCTGGCTCAAACCCTTAGTCAAATTGAAGTCATTGTTGTCATAGATGGTCCGCATGAGGCTACTTGTGCATCACTCACAGAAGTGGATGACTCCCGGCTAAGGGTTATTGAACTGCCCACCAATCAAGGTTGTACGGCCGCTCGTAGGGCGGGGGTTGCTGCAGCTCAAGCCCCATGGATTGCTCATCTAGATGATGATGACGAATGGATGCCCCAAAAACTAGAACTGCAACTGGAAGCTGCTAATCGTTCCCAATACAAATACCCTATTGTCAGCTGTTACCTAATTGCTCGGACTCCCCAAAACGATTCCATTTGGCCGAGAAGAATTCCCTCTAAATCAGAACCACTGAGTGAATATCTGTTTGTTCGCAATACCTTCTTCCAGGGAGAAGCAGTAATTCAAGGTTCAACTATTCTTACATCCAAAGAGTTATTGCAAAAAATTCCCTTCAGGAGCAGCGCTGATGATCACGACGATTGGGACTGGCTGTTACGGGCCACTACTTTGGAAGAGGTAGGAATTGAGTTTGTGACTGAACCATTGTCAGTGTGGTATTTAGGAGAAAACCGTCCTAGTATTAGTAGCACTACTAAATGGCGGAATTCATTAAACTGGATTCAAAAAGTACAAGACTTAGTCACACCCCGTGCTTACGCATCCTTTATATTGACAGAGGTAAGTTCAAGAGCTGCCAAAGCTTGTGAGTGGAAGGCATTTTTTCCCCTTCTCTGGGAAGCCATTCGCCATGGCAAACCCCTACCTATGGATATAGGTTTGTACTTCGGTATGTGGCTACTCTCTCCCAAGACCCGAGGCTGGTTGCGGAATTTACTGACTAAGAATCCTCAGCCATTAACAACTTGAGCAAAAAATCAGGTCATATCAAGTCCGCTTTTGTCTTTTGTTATTTGTAGTGTTCATAATCCAAGGTTGTTTTGGGTAATGGGTAACGGGAATAGGCAAAGGGTAATCGGTAATGGTACAGGAGTAATCGCAATTGCCAATTACCCATTACCTATTACCTATTACCCACGCCTTAAAATAACGATGCTACCGGAGTGGATCTAAAAAATTAATATAGTAATCTACCCTGCTAGAACCGTCTTCTACGGTTTCGGAGTCTTCGACGTTCCCGATGTCTCGCAATTTCTTTACGTTTGCGTTTTTGTGCAAATGTCTCAAAATGACGATTCTTTTTCATATCGGCAAAGATGCCAGCTTGGGAGACTTTTCGCTTAAATCGACGTAGGGCTGACTCTAAGTGCTCATTTTCACCAACCACCACTTGGGTCATTCAATGTCCTCCTGTTTTAATCGCTTCCGTGGTCGAATAACAAGTCATCATTCATCCCATAAGTACAGGACAGGGCAAACCTCTGATTGACTGAGAAAACTCCTACAACTGACGGAAGGTGTTGGCATCTGGCCAGTTTTTAAAACGAATGGCTCATATCTCAAGTCCGTTGAAAATCATAATCTTGCACCTGGATAGCCTGCACTCGTCTATGGCAAGGAAATCCGAATCAAGCCTGCCAAAAGCAGGCTCTCAAATCCTTATTTTTTCCTTACTCCTTGTCAAGTGGACTGTGATGGTGTACCTCCACGCTTCAGCCTGGAGAGTTTGCTACAATATCTCCCTTAAAACTGACTTTAGCTATGAGCCGTGGAATTAATGATATTGTTGGTTAACTCACACACTACAACTAGTGTGATTCTCGATCTGAACACTGCCTATTTGGGTTTTCCTACTCTAGGTCTTAAACGTTCATACTACTTCCCTTAATCAAAAAAGAAAAGAGTTTAAGATGCCTTCAATCCACTTATAGACAGCAATCCCAAGCACACTAGTATCTTCCAACTAGAGTTGGGGTTTCCTTTACCCTACCAGGATTACTCCCTAAATTCTGACGCGCAGCGTAGAAATTGACAGGGGTAAAACCCCTGCCCTGCGTTCAGATCTCAGAATTGGGTTTTGATTTGGATCTTAGCGAGCTTAGTAGCGACGAGAGAAGTTATCACCTCTGCGACCGCCCCCAAATGAGTTTCTTTTTTCGCGAGGCTTGGCTTTATTGACTTTGAGATCGCGCCCCATCCATTCAGCTCCATCAAGGTCTTCAATGGCCTTCGCTTCTTCCTCCTCTGTGTTCATTTCCACAAAAGCAAAGCCCCTGAAGCGACCTGTTTCGCGATCGGTGGGCATGTGAATTCGCTTGATTTGACCATATTCTTCAAACACAGATTTCAGATCCTCTTCTGTCACCTCACGTGCAAGGTTACCAACGTAGACAGACATACAATATCTCCAAAATTTGATTTATGCAGAGATAGAAATTTCGGAGGCATGCTTAGCAATATGAAACAGAAGAAACCTGTCAACACTGAAAACAAAAACTGCAACCGATACCTATACTCGTCTTTTATGATAACATAGACAGTAAGGTGATTAACGTCCTACTCGGGTTGTGCAATTAAGCTATTGTGCATTTTCATTGCATAGTTGCCAGTTTTGAAAAAACTTTTCATACCCACTCCCCCATTTCTGCCTCCCCCCTCACAGCTGTTTTATTCTAGCCGCAAATCTGGATAAACCAGGGAAGGTGACCGAATTTGGGACTGAGCTTTTGACGGACGCTATCAGTATGTCGCTGATCAGCCCATTTGGTGATAACCCAATGCTGATCAGTAGTCGAACCAAAGTTTTTATAGCTATGTAAATTTTTGTAAATTTTTATCCCATCTAGTTGGAGCAACGATGGGCTATTTTTTAGCATTTCTTAATGTAGCACCGTTTATTTTTGAACGAACTTAAATTTTTAATACATTAATTAATATATTAACAGCTTATCCTGGCTTATAATCCTAAGTATAAATACTCAGGATTAGTCAACGATTTGCGATTAGCCCTTCGGGCGGCGTAAGCCCCATGGCAAAATTCCCAAAATTCGTAATCTTTTAGAACTACACAATGTAGTGCGGAATGTGCGTCATAAAGTAATATCAATTCTTCAAAGGTAGACTACAGATGCAGATGGGGAGATGAGGAGATGGAGAGATGAGGAGATGGGGAGATGAAATTGATGTTTAGCCATAATTTCTCGAATTGGTATAACTTGATTGATGAAGGCAAAAGCTAAAAGCAATCCCAGCATTAGCGCCCTTATCAAGGGAGGCAAGCAAAAGACAATTTTGTATAAAAATTATCAAAAGTATTTTTTATCTATTATTTATACCGCAATTATACGGAATTTTTACGAAATTTCACTTAATTAAAAATTACTATAAAAAATCAGAAATATTTCGTAAAATAATTTAAAAAATTAACACTATAATTGAATAAAATAAATTTTCCCTATAACTAGCTAATAAAAGCTTTGCTTTTTGGTATTCAAGCTAGTTCAATTCAGCAAAGTATTTTTGGGAAAGGGGTGCATCTCACTTTGGTAAAGGTGCCCGTTCCACCAAGATGCCCGTTCCACCAAGATCCCCGTTCCACCAGGATGCCCGTTCCACCAGGATGCCCGTTCCACCCACCGGATCAAACAGCTTTAATGAGATGCACCCTGGTAAAGTAACTCCCTACTTAGATTTAGCACATGTTTATAGATGAATGAACAGATATAGGGTTGTAAAATTAGATGTAAAACTAGGATTTATCGTAAAAGCAAACAGGCAATATGCAAGAGGCAATATTAAAAATAAATACAAGCATTTTTGGGTTTTATGATAAAAAATAATTCGGTTTTTTTATCTATTTTGTTTGGCTATCTCTAGTAAAAAAATACGAAAATAATTCAGTAGGATTTGACTGGGTAATGAGAGATTGAGAAATATATTTCTCACCTCATCACTCTATCACTTCATCATTTGTAGTTTGAATAAATGAAATTGATATCAAAGATAGGAGTCTTGAATGATTACTTCACCAAAAGTCAGTGTTATCGTTCCTGCTTATAACGTTCGGTCGTACATTTCGGAAGCGCTAGTCTCTCTTGAGCGTCAGTCTTATCGAGAATTTGAAGTCCTGATTGTTGACGACGGCTCTACTGATGATACCGCTGAACTGGTTAAACCGTTTTGTCGGCGGGATTCACGCTTTGAGTTATTGCAGAAGTCCAATGGAGGACTCTCATCGGCTCGTAACTATGGCATCCGTCATGCTCGTGCTAGCTACATCGCTCTACTAGATGCAGATGATCTCTACAAGCCGGACAAACTAGCTAACCATGTGGCTGTACTGGATCGGGAACCAGAGGTAGGGGTTGTCTACAGTGCCTCACAAGCAATCCGTGATGATGGAAGTCCCACGATCATGCGTTTGAGCGGTAAGCCAGTTATGTCTGACCCACTCCTAGCGCTACTGTGCAAGAATTTCATTGGTCATGGTTCTAATGGTGTATTCCGAAGCTGTCTAGTGGATGAAGTCGGGGAATTTGACGAAGGGCTACGCAGTTCAGAAGATATAGATTTCTGGTTAAGAATTGCCGCTACGGGACGCTGGCGTTTTGATCGGGAGCCAAAAGTCCTGTGTTGCTACCGAGTTCGTCCTTCTGGACTTTCTTTTAATATAGCACAAATGCAGCATTCTCATGAACAGGTACTTAAATCAGCTTATGAACGCTCTCCAGAATTGGTAGAGAAAGTATTGCCGACCGCTTACGCCTATATGTATCGCTACCTAGCTAGATTATCTTTAACTGCTGGTGATGCAGCTAAAGCTGTTCACTTTATTAACCAAGCGTTAGCTGCCAATAGCTCAATCTTCTATCGCGATCCGCGATCGCTCCTGACGCTGGTAGCTGTACGTCTGGCACCACTAGCCAAGCTGGTGATTAAGCGATCGCTTGGCTCCGTAGAATACACAGCAAACAACTAAAAATTTGGCGTTGCGTCAGTCTTTGAATGAATAGGAGTAGAGTGGGCATCCTGCCCGCCCCAAAATATATTGAAACTGGCAAGATGCCAGTTCTACCAAGATGCCAGTTCCACGCCTGATGCCCATTCTACGACAAGATGCCTATTCCACCTCACTCTTAAAATCATTTCATTATTAAGCAACGCCAAAAATTTTGTATTAGTCATGAGTCATTGGTCATTGGCCTTTGACGTGCAAGCCTTTTACATGCAAGTCTTTTGTCCTTTCCAAACCTTGCTAACCTAATGAAACTCAGCTCGTTACTCACAAGTGGGTTCTGGACAACATACGGAGCCCTCGGGACACGTCTGCTGGTATTGCTAAGTAACCTGATACTAGCAAGGTTGCTGTTGCCATCTGAATTTGGGGTGATTAGCGTTGCCTATATTTTTTGGTCTTTCCTGAATTTGTTCACCCAAGGCACCATCAACTCTTTTATTGTCTACAAGGGCATTGAAGACCAGCGTTATTTAAATACAACATACACAATTGCTATTGCCAGGGGATTGATGTTGGCAGTGGCAATGGTGGCGATATCTCCCCTAGCGGCTAACTTTTTCGGTGTACCACAGCTGGTATGGATTCTGATCGTGTTCGCCTTTAATCTGGTGGTGGCTTCTATCCAGTCTGTTTATCAGGGAGTACTCACTAGACAGATGAGGTATCGGGAAATAGCCCATGCTACCATAATCGCCTCGTTAGTGCGAGTAGTCTCTACCACTGGTTGCGCCTTTATCGGTTTGAGCTACTGGTCATTTGTGGTGGGAGATGCTGCTTTTTGGTTTATAGAGTATTGGATTAGTCGTCGTCATGTAGAACACAAATTCCGCTTACAGATTGATCCACAGGCTAGCTCAGAAGTCTTGTCGTTCTGTTTTGGTGCCACTGGCTCCAGTTTGGGATTTTATGTAAATGCCAATGGTGACAACTTTGTAATTGGTAAACTGCTGGGTAATACTAATTTGGGATACTACAACTTTGCTTACCAATTGACCCAGACAATTAACACTGTAATGGGTGAGGTGATTAATCAGGTAGGAATGTCTTCATTCGCCCAGTTAGAGAATGACGAACAGCAGCAAAGTGTTCTAGTCACAATGGTTGAACAAATGGCTTTCCTGGGGGCTCCTCTATACGCCTTATTTTTTTTAGTGGTAGACGATCAGGTCATCTCTATGATATTTGGCCAGAAGTGGGTGCCAGCCTGCCAGGTGATTCCTTTGTTACTTGTGTTTGCTTACTTTAGGCTGATCAATAATTCACTGATTAATATGCTTGCAGCAAAAGGCAGAACTGGGATTAACGCCAAGGTTAACCTTATGATTGCTCCCGTAGCTTTCTTGAGCTTTATCATTGGTGCTGAGCAAGCAGGACTAATTGGGGTGGGAATTGCAGTTGCTTTCGTGCTAGGAATTGTCTGGACAATCTACTGGTGGTGGGTAGGTTGCCGAGCACTAGGTTGGCCATTAATGAAGTTTTTACTTCCGTGCTTTAAAGCTGCTCTGATTGTACTGCTAGCAATTGTGAGTTGTCTAGGTTTACCAACAATCCTGAAGCCCTTCCTATTTATGAGTCTCTATATCGTCTGTATGCGCCTGATCGCTGCCAAACAATTTTTTAGTTACCAGTCTCTACTAGGGAAATTGGCTAATCAGCTGACAAAGTTAGGTAAAAGTCAGTTATAGCGTTTGTCTCTGGGTTGTAAACACACTTCTTGGGGCAAAAGGCATGCATGCTAGAGGCAAAAGGCAATAGGGGAAAGAGATCCGGAGTTTTATTGTCCAATAAAAAAATACCTCCTAGGTTTACATCTCAAATACAAACGCGCTTATCAGCTAATAATTCAGTAAATTTACTGAAGGTTAGGTTAACCGAATGTACTGTTTAATCGGTAATTTCTCTAATCTAAATTAAGGCATTAAATAGGCACAATGTTATTGTGGCTGCTCATATATAGCAGTTATCACTTGAGTGATGTAAAAAGTCATGGATTGTAGGGAGTAGGGAGTAGGAATCCCCTCTTCCTTAATCAGGGGGGAAGAAAATTGACTGTACCTCATAAGTATGATCAACGCTATCAAACAATACTGTTATGGAAACGGCAAAACCTTGCGGTGCGACCCGTTCGCGAATTAAATTCTTAATGGGTCAAGCGCACCGGAGGGGCTATCAATACAAATAAAAAAGGAAAAATAACAGCCAAAACAACACTATAAACGAACGAAGCTAGCAGATTTAAATCACTCTCATATAATGAACGTGCTCTAAAACATCAAAGTATGGACTGTTAACTATGACCTCTAGCATACCAGATTTCCAGACCAGAAACTTTAAACTGGGTGCCATGTCATTTCCAGAAAAAGTTATTTACTGGATAATTGTGCTAACACCGCTCTGGTGGTTGTTGGGAATACAAACACTCTTCTACCCAGCGGTAGTTGTTGGTTTGTTAGGAGTAAACTTTGATATCGACAAACTCACTAGAAGATCGATACCCGCCTGTATCTGGGCTTGGTTAGGTATGGCTATAGTCATGGTCTGGACTGCTACGTTTGGTCTCGATGACGTAGGGTTTGCCTTCCAGAGAATTGCTGCTACCTTCGTAACTTTTTTCAAGAGCTACTGTTTAATTGTTACGGCACTGCTCTTACCATTCTGGCATGAAATCAGGGTTAAGGTGGTGACCCGTGCTGTAGCTTGGATGGCAACAGGATATTTAGTGACTATCGCCATTGAGATGGTCATGCTGGCAGTGGGACTAGGCAAAGAACCTTTTCTACCGCCCTTAGCGCGTCTGATTCCCGGCGGTGCTCTGAGTTTGCTAGTTACATTTGCTGACTTACAACCTTTTTTTGGTATCCCGTTACCCAGGACAGTTCTTTACACCCCAGACCCCCCCATTGTAGGGGTGTGCTCGATTCTAAGTTTTTTCATCTGCTTGGGTGAAGAAAACCGCCGCTTACGTCAAATATCTGTAGCGGGTTGTTTAACGGCTCTGCTAATTAGTTTTAGTCGTTTATCCTGGGTTTCCTTTGTGATCGCATTGGTGATTACAGCTTGTTTCCGCAGCAGTTTGGCTCGTCAAGGTTCTTTATGGATTGGTTCATTAAGCTCATTACTTTGTGCTATTTTGGGAGGTTTGACCTTAAGTGATTTAGTAAAAAAGCCCCTAGAAATCTTCAATAGTGCTCGTGCCGAATCCTCTAAAGACCGGGAACTGGTGGTTACTAAAACCCTTGAGGCTTGGCAACAACGCCCCTGGATGGGATGGGGAATTATACAAGGCTCAGTCAAATGGTATATCTACGACATTGTTTTGGGTTCCTTTTCAACTTACGCCTCAGTTCTTTATTTGCACGGCATCATTGGCTTTATCTTTTTCTTAGCTGCCCTAGGTTCAACCCTTTGGAGTACTTGGACTCCAGCGATTCGTGGTAACCATAATTGCCAGTGGGCATTTGCGAGTCTGGTGGCTTTGTACATGCTTCTCAACGGAACACCATTGACCTGGATGGCAGTGTATTTGTGGTATTTTTGGGTCTGGTTAGGGGCAATTCTTGCCGAAATACAGCGAAATGAGCAGTTTGTCTCTCGATGGGAGCAGTTATCTGGCAGAACTTGAATATCTGGAAAAACTTGAAAATGGAAAATGGAAAATTGAAAAAAGTTAGACTTTTATTTATTTGGAACTATTGATTTACTAGGTATTATTTAAACATTTTTTTAAATTAATTATTTTATAATTTAACAGTTGTTAAACGATTGTAATCGTTGGAATATATTTTATGAAAAAAGTAGCTGCGATCCTGAATAGACATTGGACACTTTTATTAGTTTTTAATTCTTTGGTGCTGGGAGCTAGCTTTGGAGCCTTTTCTTTATTAAAGCCTTTTTGGATTGCTAAAGCACAGCTCATTCTACCAGAAACAGGCAAGTTACAAGCTAGTTTAGGAACTCTTGGTTCATTAACTAAGGGGGATTCTAAATTGGCGACTAAGAGTCATCCTCTGAATATGCAGGCATCTATTCTAACCAGTGATGCTTTGATGAGGCGCTTGTTGGAGTCTGACCCAGAGAAAACTGATTTTCAAAGGCTGGTTCAATACAAAAAGTTGTTCGCGATATCTCCTGACCAGGAATCGACTACGATCTGGTTGAATGCCAGTGGAGATAGTCCAGAATTAGCAAGAGATCGAGTCAAGGCACTGATCAGTGCGTATCAGGAGCGTCTGAATGAACTGCGTCAAGCAGATGGTACCACTAGGGTTGAGTTCAATAAGAAAGCGCTGGAGCGAGCTAAACAAAAATTGGATCAGTCTCAGGAGGCATTAGCAAAGTTTCAGGAATCCTCTGGTTTAGTGAATAGCAAAGCCCAAACTGAAGGACTGGTGAGGGCAATTACTGATCTGAGTATTAGCCAAGCTCAGGCTCAAGCTGAAGCTCAAGCTAGTCAACATCAGCTTCAAATCCTATCGACTCGCTTGGGTCTTACTCCTAAGCAAGCAATCCGCTCTCTAGGTCTGGCAGAAAACCGGGATTACCAGTTTGTGCGGCAGCAGTTGACTGAACTGGAAGCCACTTTGGTCAAAGCTCAAGCTACTTATACCTATGCTCATCCCGAGATCCAAAATCTGCTGCTACAACGTGAGCAGTTGCAGCAGCAGATTCAACAGTACATCTTTCTAGCAGCTGGTGATACTTTAGTAGACCCGACGCTAACTGATAGTGCTCAAGGAAGAGCGATGTTAATCCAGCAACTGATTCTGGCGGAAAGTGCTGCTAGTGGTCAACAACAACAGGCTGAGCAATTACAGCAGCAGATTGACCAGATGAAAAGTACTTTAACGGTGATTCCTGTCCATCAGTCTAGGCTGCTGGAACTAACGCGACAGTACGATGTGGCTGCGGGAGTCTATAACGGTTTAGTTGCTCAAATGGAGCAAGTCAATCTTGATGCGTTTAGTGCTTATCCCAATGTACAGGTGCTTGACCCTCCCACTGTTGACGAGAAGCCTGCTGGTCCGAAGAAGTTGTTAATCATAGCTAATGGTTTTCTGGCATCGGCAGTGGGTAGTATAGCGCTGGTATTGCTGCTAGAACGGCGCAACCCACTGCTGAGCCCCAAAGACTTACAGGCAATCAAGTTCCCGATGGTGGTCAATATCCCTCATCTGAGGCACGCTGGTATGGGATTAGAGCTGGGTACAGAAACGGATGTAGAGTTTCAGCGACTAGCATCGGTGATTAGCTTACGCTCTGGGGAAGACCGTCGCATCTTGATTACTAGCGCGATGGTCTCAGAAGGCAAAACTACTGTCACTCTGGGATTAGCGACAGCTCTGGTAGATTTAGGGTTTCGGGTCTTGGTGGTGGATGGAGATTTCCGACAGGCAACCCTTTCTCAGCGCTTGGGTCATGACCATGACCCCCTAAAACCCGGACAGCCGGTGAAGATTCAACCGAGTCTTGACTTACTGCCTACCTCCCACAAAAAAGGCAAAATTGTGGAGCTGGTGACTCAGGGGAAATTTGAACAGAGCCTAGCTACTGCGGAGGAATCGGGTGACTATGACTATGTTTTGATTGACAGTGCTCCGGTCAGTATGACCAGTGAAACTGCCCTGATGGCTGCTGTCATCCGTAATTTGTTGTTTGTTGTTCGACCTGAGATTAGTAAGCGTGACTTTGTGAGTGACAGCTTGGAACAACTGGCTCAGCACAATGCTCAACTGTTGGGTTTGGTGGTGAATGGGGTAGAAACTAAGTCCAGACCCTACTTGTACAGATCTAGTGATACTTTAGTGAAGTCATAAGCGATGAAACGTAGAACATTACTCCAGCTAGCAGTATCTGGCGCTGCGATCGCATTCCTCTTACCGAGAGTCTTTGAGGAGCAAAGCGCTACTAATTCGGTAAGAGCATCACCAATACAAAATTTTTGGTTGTCCGGAAAGTCAATTAAAACTGAAGTTAGGGTGGATTGGACAAAGCCAGTCGCACAAACTACACCCTTCACCTTTGGCTCCAACGACTACGAAATTACTATTCTGGAAAAGGCATCAGACTCGGATTTCCAGGAGCATCTGGCGGAACTCGATATCAGGTTAATTCGTATTCACCATATCGATCTATGCGAACGTTGGACTAACCAAGCTACCAAAACCTGGGACGAGGAAAAAATTCGAGCTTGCTACGATGCCTCTTATCCCCAACAGCCTACCATTATCCAAAACATTCCCCGCTGGCCAAGTTGGATGGCTACAGATCCGGATGGTCTACTGTCCACAAATGAGTATGACAACTATGCTGCCTTCTGTGCTCAACTGGTGGAGATTCTCAATGGACGCCAGCAACGACAGATTAGGTACTGGGAACCCTTAAATGAACAAGATGTGCCTTATCAAAAAGCGGGTAAGTTGAATCAGCTGTGGGAAATCTACAACAAAGTGGCAAGGGCAATGAAAGCAGTAGACCCCTCAATCAAGGTGGGAGGACCAGTCTTGACTTGGGATGAACCTAACCGACTAGAAGATTTTCTGAAGAAATGTGCTTCCAATGTAGACTTCATTTCCTGGCATCGTTACGGCAGTGGCAATGCCAGGGAGTCCACAGACAAACTGATGTCCTACACACCAGAGTATAGGAGGCAGGTGGAGAATTTTCGCGAAATAGTAGCAAAATACATTCCGGACCGAAAAGTACCATTGTTATTGGGAGAATATAACATCAACTACTCATGGAACTCTGGTGAAGACCGTCAGAATACCCATGTCGGAGCGGTTTGGTTTGCTTCAGTATTCAAACATTTAGCTGACGCTGGGATTGATATGGCAACCTCCTGGCATCTCAAGGATATGTATTACGGCATGATCGACCACATGAATAATCTGCGACCAGCTGCAACTGTATTTCGCTGGGCGATCAAGTACCTGACTGGCAAGGTGATGTACACCGAGAGCGGCCATAAGTTTGTGGAGGCTATGGCAATAGAGCAGTCCAATCAACAGCGATCGCTATTGTTGATCAATAAATCAGCCAAACCTGCCAGCATCAGGATTGAGGGAACACTGGATTTTTCTGACACTGAAAGGCTACCCATGTTTTCTTTAGATGCCAACGGTGTAAACAGCAGCACCCTAGCAACAAGGCTACTGAAGTACTCATCGGTGAGATTGCATCCTTACTCTCTTATGTTACTGCGTTTGAGTAATTAGGGATTAGCAATTAGCCATTAGGCATGATAGCACTAGGTATTAACTACCAGAACCATTAGACAACAGAAGTGAAAAAGATTCAGTAAAAAAGATTCACCGAAGCCTTACTCCACTTAAGCCAATACCTAAACACTAAAAATTAACACCTAACAGCTGGCTCTAATTCTCAAAACTAAATTGACAGAGTACTTAGTCCTTTTGATTCAACAATTTCGTGTCATGCAGCAGATTAATCACCCATTTCTCAAATTTCTCGCTAATCTTTATTTTGAGGCTAAGCGTTTATACTATCAGTTTCGATACCCCAATCTCACCCTTGCCAAAAGAGTGCAGATCAAAGGCTCTCTTGAGATAGCAGGTAGCGTTAAGGTAGTGATTGGCTCAGGTTCTCGCTTGGGTAAAGAGGTATTTATCTATGGTTCTGGTGAGGTCACTATTGGTTCAAATGTACTACTAAATGGGCCTTGTATAGGTTGCGAGTGCTCAATTACTGTGGGAGATGAATGTCTAATTTCTGACTGCTTTCTTGCTGATAGCGATTACCATAACCTACAACCCCACCTGCGTCACTGTCCTCCAGGACCAAAGGTTTCAGCTGAGATTGTGATTGAGCGAAATGTCTGGATTGGAGCCAGAGCTACGGTGATGAAAGGGGTACACATTGGGGAAAATAGTGTAGTAGGTTTAGGCAGCGTGGTTCGTAAGTCTGTCCCTCCCGGCGTGGTAGTTATTGGGAATCCCCAGCAAATTGTGAAGCATTTCAAACCAGTCAGTACTGACCAGTTAGTACTGACTGGTCAGTAAGACTCTGTGACTGAGAACTTTGGTACTGACAGGCTTTATTGTTTCTAGAGCATTGTTTGAGTAATCAAATTTGACGGAAAATCTATAGATTTTCATCACCCTATCGCCCCATTACCCCATCACCCCATCACCCCATCACCCCATCACCCCATCACCCCATCACCCCATCATCAACTGACCCACGTTTTGTCATTACTTTACTGATGCTGTAGATGTTGCGATCGCAACTGACCCATATACGGTTATTCCATGCTTTCTCAGGGTTTGAGTGGCTGATTTGACTGTAGCTCCGCTGGTGTAGATATCATCTAGGATTAGTACGGGTGAGGTGCTATGATGTCTGAGAAAGTGTTTACCAATAATAAAGGCATCTGCTAGGTTTTGCGCTCGCTCTTGGACAGATAAACCAAACTGAGGTTGAGTTGCCCGGACTCTTTCTAAACCCAGTGGTGCTTGTTTGTAACCAGTTAATTCACAAAAACTTCGGGCAATCAGCTCTGCCTGGTTGTAACCTCTTTGTTGCTGTTTTTTAGGGTGCATGGGAATGGGAACTACTATTAATTTTTGGTTGTGGCTACGGGTGGCAGAGGATTTTAACCAAGCTTTACCCAGCCAATGGCCCAAGGGATGTGCTAGCTGGGGTTGGTTTTCATATTTCAGGGCAGCGAGTACTCGTTTTAATGGACCACCGTAATTGCCCCAGACAAACACTGGGAGATTTTGATTACATAAAAATTGATTTTTGTCAAGTTGGCAGCGGAGTAACTGCTGCTCGCAATAATCACACAATTCATCAGTGGCAGGGCGCTCACATAGGGGACAGTTCGATTTCAGAAAGAGACTTAATAGACCTTTTTTAAGGGTCTGAATTCCCTGTAACATGATTTTGGGGATTTATCTGGCATGATATTTATAAAGATGCCAAGACTGACCATGAGAATCCCTCAGTATTTCTACCGTTTTCTGCCTCTAAGAGCGTGATGCAAAGCTATTGATGGATTAATAATATCATGTGCAGTTGACTACTTATCATTCTTGGTTGAGAGTCAATTTTTAATTAACGATTTAGGTGAATACGACGTGATTAATGGTAAGAGATATTATGCCTTCGAGATATGATGCCAAAATCCCGGAGCAATAACAGGATTAGGCGGCGATTTGTGGATAATCTTTACTCTCTTGATCTGATTCAACCTTCAGAGTATCCCTTCGTGGGCAATGAAGCCTTTAACTTAAGTCAGCTGTTGCAACGGGATTATCCGGTTGTACCTGGCTTTGTGGTGAGTGCAAAGGCATTGTGGGAATTTATCGCAATTTTAGGTGAGTCTGAACCCCTGTTAGCTGATTTACCTTCTTCTTATCTTTACGTAGATGTGGACAATCCTCGCCAGCTACAGCAAGTGGCTCAGCAAATTCGTCACAAAATTCAAGGGGCGACTTTAGCTTCGGTGTTGGCATCAACCCTATCGGAAATAGCAGAAACTACACTCGCCCCAGCAACAATTTTTCACCCTTCCTTATCCATGACATCACCAGGGTCGGGAATTGAGGAGGACACTGGGAAAACTGAAGTGGGAAGATTAGAGCAACCCCAGATTTTTTCAACCTTACCAGATAAAATTTTGGAATCCTATATTTGCCCTAGGCAACCATCAATGGAACTGTGTTTAAAACAGGTTTGGGCAGAACTATTTCGCGCCAGAAGTCTATTTTACTGGCAACGGCATAGTATTGGTCTCCAGCAGCTCAATTTGGCAGTCTTGATACAACCAATGTGGGATGCGATCGCTTCTGGTACACTCCAGATTAACCAAGCTGAGGGTTACATCCAAGCCACGTGGGGGTTAGGTACTGCATGGGCGAAGGGGGAAGTAGTGCCAGACTATTACCAAATTGAGATCGAAACTGGTATTGTGCTAGCCTCACGACTGGGTCGTAAAACCCGTGCCTATGGCTTGTGTCTGGAAGCGGACTCATTATCACTAACCCAGAACACTGTGCAAGCCTATCTACTCAGTGAGGAGCAACAAAAACAGTACACCCTAAAGGACAAATACCTCCAACAGCTAATTAATATCAGTCAGCGTCTAGTGGCTGATATTAGTCCTAGCTTTTCCCTAGAGTGGACACTATGGCAAACCTCAGAAAACTCAGAACCAGAGTTACAAATTACAAAATTTAGTCCTCAAACTGGGCAAAAGTGGGATGCTAGCCAGTTGAGGCTTGAACCGTCACATCATGCTTCCAAACTAGCTTACTATGTGGGTTCTACTACCTCCTACGGCAAGCTGTTTACCTCTCTACAAGTGGGTAGCCTACCCAATGTGCCTAAAGCATCATCGGACTCCATTGGGAGCAACTCTAGTGAATACACTGTCAACCCATCCATGACGCCTATGCTTGTGAGAGGATTACCCGCAGCACCAGGAAGAGTTACAGCAACTGCTCATGTGATATCGGGTGAGGGCAAAAACGTCTCAGCAATCCTCTCTGGTAGAATTTTGGTTGCTCAAAGTGTTTCTCCTGACTGGCTACCTGGGCTCAAGCACGTAGCCGCTATTATTACTGAACAAGGAGGGATAACTAGTCATGCTGGGATTATTGCTAGAGAACTTGGTATTCCCTGTGTTGTGGGTGCGGCTGGTATTACCCAAATCATAGAAACTGGCGAGTCTCTACTTGTGGATGGGGGACAGGGGGAAGTTTATCGGCTAGGAACTAAGCAAGGGTTTCCGGTTGAAAAGTTGCATGGCTCAGGATTAAGAGAAAGGGAAGCAAAAGTTAACTTTCAAGCTTCTAACTTTCAAAATACTTTCCCAATTGCTACTCAATTATTGGTTAATCTTAGCCAGCCGGACTCCCTAGAAAAAATTGTGGGTTTGCCAGTGGATGGAGTGGGGTTATTGCGTTCAGAACTGATGATGTTGGAGATTTTGAATAATCTGCACCCCAGTCAGTGGCACAGACAAGGCCATGAGCGTGAGTTAGTAGAACGCTTGGCTCAGTTAATTGTTGAATTTACGGTTACCTTGGCACCACGTCCTGTATTTTATCGCTCCACGGATTGGCGCTCCCATGAATTTCCATCCCTGAGTGGGGATCACTTGGTAACGGAAGCGGAAGTTAACCCGATGCTTGGCCTACGTGGCACTCGTCGCTATCTGAGTGACCCAGCTAGCTTTGATCTGGAACTGGCAGCTTTACAGGAGGTTTATGCTTACGGCTGCAGGAATTTACGGCTGATTTTGCCCTTTGTACGTACTGTGGAAGAATTTACCTTTTGCCGCCGTCGGGTAGAACAGGTAGGACTTACTGATAATCCTGATTTTCAACTTTGGATTATGGCAGAAGTACCATCTGTGTTGTTTTTGCTACCAGACTATGTTAAGGCAGGTGTTCAAGGAATTTCTATTGGTACTAATGATTTGACGCAACTTTTACTAGGAGCTGATCGGGAGCAGAGGCAGTTGGAAACACTGGTGGCAGGGTGCCATCCAGTGGTCAAGCAAGCAATTCAGCAATTAATCGAAATGGCAAAGGAAGCTGGTATTCCTTGCTCAATTTGTGGTCAAGCTACGGTTCAGGATCCGGAACTCATTGATTTGTTGGTGCAGTGGGGAATTACTTCGATTTCTGTTGATGTTAAAGATGTGGAAGCGACTTACCAGGCAATTACTCGTGCTGAGCAACGTTTACTCTTGGAAGCAGCACGAAATAAGTCAAAAGGCTTGGGTGTAAAAGGCCAAGGGGAAAACATATAAATATATAGAAGTTCTCAATTGGGTGATGATATCCAGTCCAGTAGTATCGGTGAACACTACCACGCACCACTGGACAGGATATGATTTGATGGGGTTCATCTCACTTTTGCAAAAAGAGTCACTCAAGACAATAGAAGGCTAATATCATGTTATTACAATTACCCTTAATAAAAATTTCCCCCATCTCCCCATCTCCCCATCTCCCCACCCTCCCCATCTCCCCATCTCCCCATCTCCCCACCCTCCCCATACTTCCTTTAGTTATAGATTTACAACAAAAAGATGCAACCGATTTGCTGTATCTGGTCTGACCTAGGTTATCAATCTGAAAACTGCTGTAATTCAATCAGTGAATTATGGTTAGGTTTCTTAGTAATTTGAGTTAATAGTGCTTCATAGGAGTTGAGAGCGTTTTGATAGGCGAAGTGCTTGAGAGCAAATTTTCTACCTTGTTGACCTAGAGATACCCCCTGCTCAGGATTTTCATACAATTCGACAATTGCAGATGCTAAAGCCTGGGGCTGTTGTGGTGGTACCACTACACCGCCACTACTTTTTCGAACAACTCGCGCTGCAGTTCCATTCAAAGGCACAGAAGCAATGATGGGTCGTCCGCAAGCCAATAGCACTTGAATTTTTGAGGGCATATTAAAGGAAACAACGTTACGCTTTTGCACAACTAAACCTATATCTGCTGCTGCCAACATTTCTGGTAACTTCTCTCGGGGTTGGAAAGGTAAAAGCTTGACATTACTAGCCTTGCAAGTCTGACAGTCTTGCTGTAGCTGCTGTAGAGCCTTAGATTCTCCAACAATGACGAAGACAATTTCTGGAATATGCCTGACCAGAGTAGCCGCCTTCACTACTGTTTCCAGTCCCTGAGTCAGGGCAATATTACCGGAATACAGTACTACAAACTTGCCATCAAGATGGTAAGCAGTGCGAAAGGAATTTCCTTGTTTGGGTAAGGGACGGATAACATTAACATTCGCCCAGTTGGGGATACAGGTAATTTTGTCTTTAGGTATTCCTTTACTGACTAAATTGTCAACGAATCCCTCAGAAATAACAGTGATTTTATGAGCAGTGTGGTAGGCAAACTTCTCTAAAGCTTCAAAGATACGGATGGCTAGTTTGTTTCTAATTAGACCAACCTGTACAGCAGCTTCTGGCAAAATATCCTGTAAATTCAGTAATACTGGGCAGTTGTACAACCAACCGAGTAAAGCAGCTGGTACACTAACCGCCAGGGACGGTACTGTCAGTAGAATCACATCAGGTCGCCAGCCCTGGAAAGCCTGAATCAAACTAGTAACCACGAAGCTACCATCCAGTAGTATCCGTGTCACTACACCAGGCTTTGGTCGAATCCAGACATAGGAGCGTTGAATTATTACTCCATTTCTTTCTTCAGTCTGATACCACTTACCCTGATATTTATCATAGATACAGCGCTGGGGATAGTTGGGCATACTAGTGACGACTCGTACTTGATGTCCTGCCTTGACCAAACCTTCTGCCAGTTCCGTCATTAATGGGGCAATGCCTATCGGTTCAGGATGATAATTATAGGAGTAGATTAATATGCGCATGAACGTTATTGGTAGAGCGAGTAGTCTGTCAAGTTAAGATTTGACAGGTGGACAAGCGATGCATCGCTTTTTACAATTCCTACACGAAAAGCTAGATCTAGTTCTATATCTAGTTATATCTATCAGTTACTTAGCAACTGGTGTCTAATTATCCTAGATAATTTAGTGTTTGAATTTTCACCTTTAAGAGAAAAATTTAAACTTTAATAATTCAAAGGGTTTGGTTGAACTTTCGACGTTATAGCCTTGATTACTAGATAGTCAATCGGCTTTGTATGTTGAGGCTTATGCACTGAACCAACACCGAATATACCAAAAGCTATTCATCTCAATAGAGCAGTAGGTTAGACAGACGTGCTTAGGCGCTATTATCTCTAAAAATAGAGACAGAAAAACCAAATTACTCTCACCCTCTGAAGCAGGCAATAATTAGTCATCACCCTTAGGATAACTCCTCCTGATTATTCCAAGTTATTGGTTATTTTGATATAGGTATCAAAACTATCAGACTGACTGGTTGGACTAATCAACCCATCTTAGCTATCGTCAATTTTATTATAATATAAATGGGATGCTACCTTTTTTATTATTGATACTTTGGTCAAAATACCATTCCATAACGATGGTGATTTGCGCTAAATAAAAAAAAATGAAGCCAATATTTATTTAAAGAAATTACTCTCTGGATACTTTAAGGGATTAACTGCACTGACCACTAGATTCGTAGGCAGACACATAAACGATGTAAATAGATTCATAAATGGCACTCCTGCTGTAATTTTAGATACTTTTTTAAGTGTTGATGTTTTCATAGCGATGCATCGCTATATTATAAGGGTATATATTTTATATATAGCTATAAATGAGTTGTGAACGGAAAACTAGCTGAAAGTCTTATTTAAAGAGGGTGCTTTGTTCACAAATCAAATGGAAACTCTATAAGACCATAGGCAAAAATTGAGTCGAGCTATGTTACCATGCCGAACTACCTGTTTTTCTAAAGGAACTAACGGAAAGCTTATCAGAAACAGCTATTAATTTTCAATTATCTAATTTTAAAGATTGTGTAAATCAAATGTGAAACTATAGACTTATTATAACACTCTATAGGTAAATCTTAAATCCTTACCTAGCTAGGAGCTAGTTTTGGTAAATATTACTGGATTAATAAGCTATAGAATTTATAAGCTGTTGAGTAAAAAACGAGCACGGATTCTTTGAATGCTTTTGCCCTGCTCTAAAGGTTTTTGCAAATTAACAGTGTTGGCGAATTACCTCCAAACTTCAGCAAAGCGATGCAGCGTGGTCTTGGGGAACCAGTGCGCTCCATGACCGCACTGACGTGGAAACCCCCACTCGCGCTTTGCATCAAGACAGGGGGTTATAAACCTGGATTTGGAATCAGGCTATCAAGGAAAGGGCTCTCCTAACTATCTTGACTTAAGTGGTTAGCCCAAAATAAAAAATCATTAAAGACTTTGTGAAGAAATTTGTGAAGAAATGGTAAAGAAAAGGGGAGATAAGACCCAGTAATATCATGTCAGGATAATGTAAGCATTCAGCCGTCAGCGGTCAGCCGTCAGCTTTCCATAACTTAGATTAAACTTTTCCTTACTTGTTTGATTCAAAAGTTCCGTAGCGTCCTAATCGCCCATAAGCACATCAAGTAGCGTGGCCGTAGCGCATTAGCACATCAAGTAGCGTGGCCGTAGGCCTTTAGCTGATAGCTGATAGCTGAATGCTTACAGGATAATTACCCTTAATAAAAACCTCCCCCATCTCCCCATCTGGCCATCTCCCCATCTCCCAAAACTTCCCACCCTCCCAAAACTTCCCACCCTCCCTCTAATTATGGGTATTCAACCTGACTTGATATAAGGCTTACAAAAATAAGCGATCGCAACAGCATGGTGCTTAGTCCAACGTTACCGCAGGGGATACTCACCACACTCCGTACTCAGCATTCCTTCAGTACTAAGTTTGGTAAACCAGAGGAATTCAGAACCCTAAAATCTTACCCAGTTCCCCCTAAAGTAAAGGAAAAGCCCACTTTTGGGTAAGATGTTTGATGGTTTTTGGTGATGATGTGTGATGCCGCGATGGTTTTGGGAACGCTGTAATTGTAATCAAGAACGGTAGGGATGGGTAAACCGGGGATGGGACAATGGCGGACAAACAAAACTCTTAAGCTTAGACCTGATTGGGTGATCGCTTTATCTATATACCATTTTCCGAGAGTCAGTGAACTTCTGCTATGGTCAAAGCCCCAATTCCTCACTCGTACCAGTGGCTAAAACTTTACCAAATCTTGACAGTTATAGTGTGTTAACTCATGTAGATTCAACATACATTCAAGAAGAGAATAATGATGTGAATCTTTGCTGTTAACCCTGATACAGTGTACTATCAATTCCTATACAAAATAGATGAGTTACCAAGTTCCGGTCAAAGTTCCCTTCGTTTCACTAGCTCAACAACACAGACCTATTCAAACCGAGCTAGACCAGGCAATTCAAGCTGTAGTGCAGCAGGGAGATTTTGTTCTTGGTAAAGCCTTGATGAATTTTGAGACAGCATTTGCGGCTGCTTGTGCTGTCGAATACGGTATCGGGGTGGGATCTGGCACCGATGCGATCGCACTCGGATTACAAGCCTGTGGCATTAGTGCTGGGGATGAAGTGATTTGTCCTGCTAACACTTTTATCGCTACAGTGATGGGGATCATAGCTGCTGGTGCTACGCCAATTTTGGTGGATTGCAACCCCCTTACTGCCCTAATTGATCTCGATAGTGCCAAACAAGCAATTACAGCCAACACCAAGGCAATTGTCCCTGTGCATCTTTACGGTCAGATGGTATCCCCGAGTGAGTTAATCGCATTTGCTGATGCCCACAACTTACTGATTTTTGAAGACGCAGCACAAGCTCACTTAGCACAGCGAGAGGATTATTATGCTGGTTCTGTGGGCAAGGCAGCAGCATTTAGTTTCTACCCCAGTAAAAACTTGGGTGCCTTTGGTAATGGTGGTATGGTAATCACTAATGATGCTACTGTGGCTGAAAAAGTGCGATCGCTTCGTAATTACGGAGCACCTCGCAAATATTTTCATACCGATATCGGCAAAAATAGCCGTTTAGATACGTTACAAGCTGCTATCCTCAATGTCAAACTGCCTTATTTGACTGAGTGGAACCAGTCACGGTACTGGGCAGCTGGCCAGTACGACAATCTACTCAAGGCTTTGGAAGGTCACGGGATTGTGCCCATAGAAAACCACAGCGGGCTAGGTCATGTCTACCACCTTTATGTGATTCGGGTGGGTCAAGAATGTGCCTTTAACCGACAGAGCATCCAGGATGCTCTGGCCTCAGTGGGAATTCAAACTGGTATTCATTATCCAATTCCTTGCCATCTCCAGCCAGCTTACAAGTACTTGGGATATCAAGCCGGTGACTTTCCCCATGCCGAAGCTCTGTGCAATGAGATTTTATCTCTACCAATTTATCCCAACTTGAGCAAGGAGCAGATTGAGCAGGTTGTTGATGGGTTAGCTAATTTATTAGGCGTGCTTGAGCCATTAGTTATTAATCATTAAACTATGCAAATTGGACGCAAAATTCCTATTGCCATTGATCGCTATCTACTGGACGGTTGTATCATCGCTTTACTAGTCATTATTTATGGTCCTGTGCTGATGCATTGGTATAATGGCTGGCTCAACAAAAGTATCAGCATTACCCATGAATACTTTAGCCATGGTTTGATTGGGCTACCGTTTGCTGCCCATATTGTGTGGACGAACCGACGACGGTGGCATAAGCTGACTGATACAGCCCATCCCTTTGGTGTAGTATTACTGATAATTGGAGCAGTAAGCTATCTTAGCGGTCAATCAGAACTGGTAAATTTATCCTTTCCCATAGTTTTAGCTGGTCTTTGCCTATGGTTAAAAGGGATTCCTGGCTTTAAGCTACAAAGTTTTCCTTTGCTGCTGGTGGTTTTGGCAACTCCAACAGCAGTTCCCTATTTAATTGAACCTTATATCTTGCCCCTACAACGCTTTATTGCTGCCATGGCTGCCTTTATTCTGACTCAGTTTGGCATGGATGTCACACTAGAAGGGATTAACTTGTTCGTAAGTGAACGAATTGTTGAGGTAGCGCCCCACTGTGCTGGTCTTAAGATGTTATTTACTTGCCTGTATGTGAGTTTGATGTTGCTTTACTGGAGCGGTGCTATTGAGTCACGCCTAAAGACTATTTGGCTGTTATCCGGTGCGGTGGTTATAAGTGTTAGTGCTAATATTGTCCGCAATACTGTGCTGACCTTTTTCCATGGCAGTGGGCAAGATAAGGCATTTCATTGGCTCCATGAAAGCTGGGGCGGCGACCTGTATTCAGCGATGATGTTAGTGATGCTGGTTATACTAATGAAGTTCATTGAAAAACACTTCCCATCAGACACCCAACTTGACTCCCTTGGCTAAGCATCAAGATTAAACGTTATGTTATATAGCAGTTCTCAATGGGGTGAGATAAAAACTCCTGGATTTTAGGGAGTAGGGAGTAGGGAGTAGGGAGTAGGGGTAAGAAACTTGAAGATCCCTCATAAGTCTGAGAAAGGCTATAGAATGATGAAGTCAGTAAGTTTAATTAAGTTAATCCAGCCCTGGCAAATCTCCAGGGGAGTCTTACTGGTGTTGCTGTTAGTCTTGGTAATAATGGGAGCAGTACCGGGTTACTGGACAGGAAACTGGCCTTGGGCAAAACTGCCACCAGTGACTAACCTCCAAAAGATAAAAGCTATCCGCAAGACAGGAATAGAACTATCTGACTGGCAAACTGTTAAGCAACAAACCATCAGGATTGGCGGCCATAAATGGTCTTTGCAGTTCATAGAGCAGGATCAGCAAAAACCAGTGTGGTTATTTTTGCTTCCCCAAAATGGTCCTAAATCCCAGCCACAGGTGGAATGGGAAGATATTAGCGGATTTATGAGACAACGATTGGGACAATGGAAGACAGATTCTTATAGCCAAATTAAGTTTGTGGTCAACGGATCTGATCTTGAGGGGAAGACCCAGGCTGATCCGACCATCACAACCCACCCCAAAAGCCACCCCAAAAGTGTTGTTAACGCCCGTTTCTTTCGTGCCTGGAATCAGCGGCAAACCTTCGCGATAGTACAATGGTATGCCTGGCCAGAGGGTGGTAATCCTGCTCCTAGCCGTTGGTTCTGGGTTGATCAACTGGCCCAGTTACACCGCAAACGGGTGCCTTGGGTTGCGGTGAATATCCAAATTCCCATAGAACCTTTGGGTGATATTGAAAATTCTAGGTCAATAGCCGAATCTCTCAGTAAAATGGTTCAAACTGCTTTGATCAGCGATCCTTTTGCGGAGGAACCTAGTAGTATACAAAGTATGAAGGATCAAGGATCAAAGATGAAGGATGAAGGATGAAGGATGAAGAATGAAGGATCCAAGATGAAGGCTCAAAGATGAAGGCTCAAGGATCAAGGATGAAATGGGTTTATTGCTGGAACACTTAGGGTTGACTAAAAAGTTTATCCACAACTAGAAGTTAAACCTCAAACTTGCCACTTCAGACTTGCCACTTCAGACTTGCCACTTCAGACTTTCTACTTCCCACTTCAGACTTGAGATTTCAGGTTTGAGATGATAAATGACCATTGGAAAATGACAACTGACACCCACAGGTTTGGCAACCAAGTTCTGAATTTATCTTTGTTTGGGGGTACCGTCTTATTCTGGCTGGTTAGTTCTGGAGTCTGGGTTAGCCCTGGTTTGGCTAAGCTTGTCGGAAATTTACCGACATCGGTGCAAAATCTTGGGGATGGGATTAGCGATCGCGCTCAATTGCCTACGTTTAGTTCCATTGAACGGGAAACAACGGAAACAGTTGAATCAGGGGAAGGGGAAACGACTGAACTGGAAACCCCTGAGACCACCCCTGAGACCACCCCTAAGACCACCCCTGAGACCATAGAGGTAACGGAAACGTTGCCACCGCCACCACCGTTGAGCAACCCTGAACCCGTCTCAGAGGAGAATCGACTGGAACAGTTGGAGGAAATGTTACCTCCTTTGGGCTACCCAGAGACTCTGTCACAGGTGAGTCCATCTGATGAATTTAATCGCCACTACCTAGGGCGAGAAGATGTAATCGCAGTGAGTGTGACAAACTTTCCGAATCTGGCTTTTCAAAGTGCTATTGATTCTGACGGCAATATTGTGGTACCGCTGTTCGGTAAGCTACGAGTGGTGGGACTTACTCTAGAGGCGGCTCAAGATTTAATTCAAAAGGTCTTAAATGAATTTGTGATTGATCCTCAAGTAGTTGTGAGCCTACTGAGTACACCACAGGTTCAGATTACAGTGAGTGGTGAGGTGTTTCGACCAGGCTATTACCCCCTGCCACCAGGAACTCAACCGAATCAAGCCCTTACTGCTGCGGGTGGTACGACTACGATTGCTGATTTGCGGACTATTTTGATTCGTCGTAAGTCGGTGGTGAATAATTCCATCATTGAGCGAGAAATTGACTTGCTGACACCGCTGCAAAATGGGACAACTCCATCGGAATTGAACCTCCGGGATGGGGATGCTATTATTGTGCGAAAGTTGGAGGTGGGTAATACTACCGATTATGATAGGCAGCTGGTAGCTCGTTCTAACCTAGCTCAACAACAAATCAGCGTTCGAGTGTTGAGCTATCCTAATGGCACAATTGGCAACTTGACATTAGCTAATGGTAGTACGTTTATTGATGCCTTAACAGCAATTTCTCCTAACCCAGATGATGCTGATTTGGATAGCATTGCCTTAATTCGTTTTGATCCAGAACAGGGCAAAGCGGTGACTCAAAAACTAGACGGGGAAAAGCTACTAAAGGGTGATGTTTCCCAAAACGTACCACTTCAAGATGAAGATGTGATCGTGGTGGGTCGAAGTCTTATTGCTAAGATTTCTGCCGCTCTGAGTGTAGTGACTCGACCCTTCAACGATTTTCTGGGATTCCGGAGGTTTTTTGAGGAAATACCAGAACTGTTTTGATCAGGTTTGGGTATAACGGCAGCAGAAACCAAGTGAAAGCTCTCCCCTAGTGGGTTAGCTTTTCCATCGACAGCACAAAAATCTCCGGATACCTTAATGAATGGACAGAAAATTCCAGTACCTGTCTCGGTTTGTAACTGGTGCTCAGAGTCCCTGTTGAATCAGCGGTAAAAATAGGAATAGGCTAGAGGATTTTTCGATCACTGATGCCTTAACAATAGCAGAAACTACTTATGACTCCCCCTTTTGTCACACGTTACCTGATTGCTCTCAATCAGCATAAGTTAATCGGCTTTGCCACGTTTTTCCTGATTACTGGCATATCCGGCATTGTGGCTATACAGCCAACGCCAGCTCCTATTTACCGAGCTGAAGGTCGGTTGATATATACCAGTCCTGTGAAGGTATTTTCCCAGACAGGGGTACAGATTTCAGAACAGGGTAAACAAGTGCTGACACAGGGAACGCTGCTGGCAGACAATGTGGTTAAGGAAGTAGCAGCCGGGATGCAAGTCAGCTCGAAAGACATTGTTAAAAATACACAGGTGAAATTGCCAAAGTCAGAAGGACCACAATTTATTTCGGTAATCTATAGGGATAAGAATAAGGAAATTTCTGCAACCATCGTCGCAATGCTGATGGAGAAAATGGTGGAGCAGAGCCGTTTGCTGAACACAGCACAACTGAGACGAATTATTGAAGTGATAGAAAAACGTTTACCTAAGGCAGAGGAGGAACTAAGGGCAGCGGAACAAAAACTGGAACAGTATGACCGCCTACAAGGACCAGCTTTATTTGCTGCTCAAGATGGGACGTTAGTGGGTGGAATTACTGGTAGCCAACAGCAACAACGTAGTCTGGAGATACAGCTAGAGGGGGTTGAGGCTCAATATTCTAGCCTAATCGAACGGCTAGGTTTGACCCCTGACCAAGCCTATACGTCTTCTGCCCTCAGTGCTGACCCGATCATTGCTAGTCTGCGAGCTCAGATTCTGGATACTGAGACACAGATGGAACTGCTCAAGGGGCAGTTGCGTCCGCAACATCCAACTATGATTGAGTTGCGCAAACAGCAACAGACTTATGAGACCTTACTTCAGGCACGTGGGGCTGAAGTTCTCGGTGGTAATGGGTTTACCTCTCCATTGCCCAGTCAAATCCGCCAAGACAGTACCCTGGACCCAGCACGGCAGGCACTGGCTAATCAGTTGGTAGCTCTGCAAACCCAGCGGGAATCACTTCAACGGCAGTTGGCAGCTACCCAAAAAACGGAACAGGAACTAAGACAGCAATATCAGCAGCTGCCCAATAAGCAGCTGGAGCGAGGGCGACTGGCTCAGCAAGTTGCTTTTAAGCAGGAATTTTACAATAGGTTGCAGGCGGCATTAGCAGATAGCAAAATAGCTGAGGCGGAGACTGAGAGTAGTCTTGCGATCGCTGGAATTGCAGAACCGAAAGCAATTCAGGCCCAGACAGCAAGTAATCCGATCGTTACCTTGGCAATAGGTGGTGTAATCGGTATTGTCGTGGGTGCTGGTGTGATTCTGCTGCTATCAACCCTGGATAATACCTTATACACGCCAGAGGATGTTAAACCCATACTTCGGGACAATGGTGTGCCATTACTGGGGGATTTACCGACAATCGGTCTCAAGTCCTACCGGGGTGAAGCTGCTATAATAACCCAACCAGAGGCTTTGGAGTTGGAGTTCTACGAACGGTTCCGCACTAATCTTCGTCTGCGGGAGGAACCTGCGGTAAAAGTGGTGTTGGTGACTAGTACAGCAGGGAATGAAGGAAAGACGATCGTGGCTTACAATTTAGCGATCGCATCTGCCCAAGCCGGTATGCGTACTCTGTTGGTAGAAGGGGATTTGCGATCGCATTCTGTAGCTCAATCTCAAGAAGTGATTCACCTGATGGACGCGCCACTGGAACCTTTGCGCTTCTATGGCTCTAAGACTGAATGTATTCATTTAGCCCAAGATTTTGAAAATCTCTCGATTCTCCCTAGTCTCGGTCCCCTGCGCAAAGCTGCGGGGATCCTAGAATCGAGTGAAATGAAGCATTTGCTGGAAGATGCTCGTGGTCGCTTTGATTTTGTTGTGGTTGATTCGCCTAGTCTCTCCCGTTGTAATGATGCCCTATTACTACAACCATTTACTGATGGGATTGTGTTGGTGACTCGACCAGGCTATACCCAGGGAAGTATTTTATCTCAGGTGATCGAAGAGTTAGATGAAAACGAGGTACTGTTGGGAGCAGTTATCAACGATATCAAGCAGCTACAACCCCCTGTTCCCGTGGATAGTGGTAGGGGCTATCCAGCGGTAGATACTCCTGTGGCTCAAACCCCAGCAGAGAACCATAAAGTTACTAGTGGAGTAGGGAGTAGGGAGTAGGGAGTAGGGAGTAGGGAGTCGGGAAAGAGAGGGAAGTGTGGGAGGTGTGGGAGGTGTGGGGAGATGGGGAGATGGGGAGTCAGAGGTTTTAGGGAGTCGGGAAAGAGAGGGAAGTGTGGGAAGTGTGGGAAGTGTGGGAGGTGTGGGGAGATGGGGAGATGGGGAGATGGGGAGATGGGGAGTCAGAGGTTTTAGGGAGTCGGGAAAGAGAGGGAAGTGTGGGAAGTGTGGGAGGTGTGGGGAGATGGGGAGATGGGGAGTCAGAGGTTTTAGGGAGTCGGGAAATAGAGGGAAGTGTGGGAGGTGTGGGGAGATGGGGAGATGGGGAGATGGGGAGATGGGGAGATGGGGAGTCAGAGGTTTTAGGGAGTCGGGAAAGAGAGGGAAGTGTGGGAAGTGTGGGAGGTGTGGGGAGATGGGGAGATGGGGAGATGGGGAGATGGGGAGTCAGAATTACGATAAGAACGGCTATAATTATCCAGAATTCCTTGATTCAGTAATACTAAAGTAGTGGGCTTTTTTTGTTTGTAACTGATAGACTTGAACCAAATCATAACGTGGTTAATCTATCAGCTTATGGGTTTATCTAAGGTAACATTAATCGTGACTCAGAGGGAGCGGTTTAGTTTAACAAAGCCTTCCCTAGACAGTATTATTGCTGATTATTCCTCTTATCCGTTTGAGCTAATCTATGTAGATGGCAACGGTCCATCCTCAGTGCATGAGTATCTGCAACAGCAGGCAGATAAACACGAATTCATGAGTTTGATCCATCGCGGACGCTATTTGAGATCCAATGTTGCTCGTAACATAGCTCTACCGTTTGTTAAGGATGCGGATTACATTGTTTTTATTGACAATGATGTGATTGTAGAGCCTGGTTGGTTAAAAGGTTTGGTTGAGTGTGCTGAACAAGAGCAAGCTGGTATCGTTGCTCCCCTAATTTTACAGGGGCAACCAGGCTCCCCTGATATTGAGGTACATGTTGCTGGGATTAAAACCAAGTTTCACCAAAGAAAGCATGGTAAAAAGTGGTTTGAGCAAAAGCAGTTGCTCTATGGTACTCCATTACGGGATGTTGAGCAGGATTTAGATCGTACCCCAGTAGATTCTGTAGAGTTTCATTGTATCCTAGCTCGTCATTCTCTGATCAAGTCTATTGAACTGGATGAAGTATTTGATAGCTTGGCAAGTCATACTGATTTATGTATGCAGGCAACGGATTTAGGCGAGACAATTTTCCTGGAACCAAAATCTAGAATCACTTTCCTCAATCCTCGACAGATCACTCGGTTTGACCAGGATGATGTGCCATTTTATGTATTTAAATGGAATGAACAGTCTGTACGAGATGTGTTCAATCGTCAAGTCAAAAAGTGGAATTTGGGGAAAGATGATCCTTCAATGTGGTCGATTTGGAGGTGGGTGATTGAGAATCGTCAACTCCCGGCTAAGTGGTCAACTCAAGAGGGGAGTTTCGAGAGAAGGTTATTGGAGTTTTGTCAGCGTCGCTGGTGTCCAAGTTGGCTCCGCACACTGTTAGAATCCTATGTGATTAAGCGGGCATTTCCTGAGACTGGGATTGCTGACAATTTAGTGGAAAATGTCAAGAATCAACCTTCATTGAGTGTGTAGGGAGTAGGGAGTAGGGAGTAGGGAGTAGGGAGTAGGGAGTAGGGAGTAGGGAGTAGGGAGTAGGGAGTAGGGAGTAGGGAGTAGGGAGTAGAGATCCCCCCTAACCCCCCTTATTAAGGGGGGAACCTTAATAAGGGGGAAGCCTTAATAAGGGGGGGATAGGATTACCTTAAAACCCTCTTTACTTTTGCCTATTGCCTATTGCCTATTGCCTATTGCCTATTGCCTATTGCCTATTGCCTATTGCCTATTGCCTTTTGTCTTTTGCCTTTTGCCTTTTGCCTTAATTTGTGGCTAATAGGGTGAGATTCGGTAGAGATTGTATTGATACAGTCTCTACTTTTTTTTGATTAGTAAATCTGGGTTAAGAATTCTCTTGAACTGAGCTGTGGCACCATTGTGATTCATCCGATGGTGGGCAGTGCCTAGCAAACCGATGGCAAGGTTTGGAATCTGTCTGATCCACTGCCCACCCTACATTTACTGACGGCTGGATGCTTACCTATTATGGGCAGTGCCTAGCCGATTCCTAATATCCAAAAACTTCAACTGTCGATAAAGCATAGAAATCATGGGCAAATCAACTTCTGCTTTTCTTGCCATCCGCAAAGGATTGCCGACAATTGCCTCAACTTCCAAGGGTCTTTTTCCATCATAATCCAGTTTCATGCTGGTTAAATAAGGATTCATGTTTTCGGTATGGTCGAGCATTTTTTGGATAACGCAGTCGCCTAGTATCCGCCCGCAACTCTTTGCACCTGCTAGCACTTCCCTCATTACTTGTTTTGCTAAAAGCCGCGTATCGGCATTGGCCATAATTTCATCTGTTCTGGCATTTAAAATCACGGAAAGACTATTATAAGTAATATTCCAAACTAATTTTTTCCACCTAGCTAATAGCAAATCTTCGCTCAACTCAATAGGAATCCCTGCGGTTTCAAAATCCCTAGCAATTTCGCCCATTTGTTCTGTAATGCCAGCAGCTTGATAGTTAGCAGCATATTGCCCTAGCATAATACTACCATAGTCGATGTGGTGAATCTGGCCTTGCCCTACTTTATTACAACAGATAACACACAACCCACTGATTAGGGTATTATTTCCTATAATGTTGGCAATTTCTGGTTCGATATTTATACCGTTTTGTAAGAGCAAAACTATGGTGTTTTCATTTATTAATGGCGGTAATAGCTCTGCCAAAACATAATTTTGTGTCGTCTTTAATGCCACTACAATGACATCGCAATTTGGCATTTTTTTGACATCGTTATAGGCATCTACTTCCGGCAGAGTAAAATCGCCATCTACTGATTTTACAATTAAACCGTTTTCGGCGACATGGTGGTAGTCGCTACGGAGTAAAAAGCTGACTTGATGACCGGCTTTTTGCAGTTTGGCACCGTAGAATCCGCCAATAGCTCCGGTGCCGATAATTCCATAGGTTCGATTTGACATTTTGAGAAAATGGCTCTTTTATTAACTGAGCTGTGGCACCATTATGATTAATCCGATGGTGGGCAGTGCCTAGTAACCCGATGGCAAGGTTTGGGATTTGTCTGATCCACTGCCCACCCTACATCAACTTATGATTAATCCGATGGTGGGCAGTGCCTAGTAACCCGATGGCAAGGTTTGGGATTTGTCTGATCCACTGCCCACCCTACATCAACTTATGATTAATCCGATGGTGGGCAGTGCCTAGTAACCCGATGGCTGTTGGATTTGGCCAAGGATTTAATTACACGTGCCCAGCAGCAGGAAAACCAACCTATTCCAATTATTGCTGAACTTTCTGATTGGAAAGATAATAAACAGCCCATTGCTGAATGGTTAGCAGCTAATTTAAAGTTTCGTTATAATCTCCGCAAAGAGATTACTCAGGAGTGGATTACCACCGGTAAGTTGTTACCTCTTCTGGATGGTTTGGATGAGTTGGGTTTAGAGCGGCAAAGGTTATGTGTTCAGCAATTAAATCAGTTTCTCAAAGATGTTCCTCAAATTGTGGTCTGCTGTCGTGAAGAAGAATACAAAGCCGGTGAGCAAATTCTTAAGATGCGGGGAGCAGTCTGTCTGCAACCTTTGACGGATCAGCAGATTGAAGCTTATTTAAAGCGGTTAAACTGTCGCCACCTCTGGCCAGGAATTCAGCAAGATTCAGAGGGATTGCTAGAGTTAGCCAGAATGCCCTTACTATTGTACTTGATTCCCATTGCTTATCCCGATGGGTTGAAGCGAGTAGAGAGAGAGCTTAAATATCCTAAGGCAAAGGAAGACTATCAGAACCAATGCCGTCAAAGGTTATTTCAGGATTACATTGACCGTAAACTAAAGGAATCCCATAACCGTCGAGGTTATTCAGAAGAGAAGACTAGGCGCTGGTTAGGCTGGCTTGCTAAACGATTGAAGGAGCGAAAACAAACGGAGTTTTGGATTGAAAAAATGCACCCTGATATGTTAAATAAATCCCGAGAAAATGGTTTGTATAAGCTGAGTATTGGGCTGATTTATGGGCTGATTTGTGGACTGATTGGAGGGGGGCGGAGTGTTGGACTGATTTATGGGCTATTTTTTGGGCTATTTTTTAATAAAATAGATTTCCATGAAACTATTACAGTTTCATGGAAAGACAGAAAAAAAATAATTGAAAATCTGATTTATGGGCTGATTTATGGACTGAGTGTTGGGCTGATTAGAGGGCTGATTGGAGGGCTGAGTGTTGGGCTGATTAGAGGGCTGATTGGAGGGCTGATTGGAGGGCTGATTAGAGGGCTGATTGGAGAAGAAGTAAAAACCATAAATAAACCCAATCAGGGGATTAAAGAATCCGCTAAAAATACCGTTATTATTAGTTTAATTAGTTTCCCTGGAACTTTCTTGTTGTTTGTATTACCTGATCTAGTATTAGGAGAGAATGTTAAACTACTCAGCATGTTAATTGCTGCTTCTGGGATGGCAATGTTAATTGGCTTTTCATTTGCTGGCAGACCAGTCATTCAGCATGTTGTCCTCCGCCTCATTCTCTGGCGCAGTGGTTCAATCCCCTGGGATTACGCCGATTTCCTGAGCTATGCCACAGAACGCCGCTTGATCAAGCGAGTGGGTGGACGCTATCGATTCATCCACGATTTGCTGCGGGAGCACTTTGCGACAACAGGACTTACGCATTTGCCCCCTAAATCCCCCAATTCTGGGGGACTTTGACATCATTTCCCCCCAAAATTGGGGGGCAGGGGGGCGCAACTAAACTCAGTAAGTCCTATTCTTCTTGATCAATCGGCAGACTTTTATGGAATCCCCCCAAGTGCGATTAGCCCGAAGGGCTACGCTACGCGAACGCACTCCCCCCACTTACCACAATCTCCACACTTTCCTGTTTTATCAAACTGCCTAGACTATTTAATTTTTTATATCAAGTCAGGATAATTACCCTGTCTTGATGCAGTCGCTCATGGGGGAAACCCCCAAGACCGCGCTGCATCGCTTAATAAAAATCTCCCCATCTCCCTATCTCCCCACCCTCTCCTTAATTATGGGTATTCAAGCAAACTTGATATTATTGGCTGTATCGACGCTAATTCGTTAAAATCTCAGAGAGTGATAAAACAGAGGTCGCTTCAGAGATGAACCTTGCTGAACTTCTGACCAATCCCAAAGTCCTTCAAAGACTACTGTTGGTAGAACTAGGACTACTTGCCTGTATTATCGGACTTTTGATCAATCGCTTTGAGGAGCAAAACACTCGCCTTCGCAAAATTATAGTAATTGCTCTATGCACAATTTATGGAGTCTTAGGTGCTGTAGGAGGATATTTAGTTTTTAAACCATCAGCAGAACAGGATAGCGAGTGGTTCCAAACAGTCTGGTGGATTTTAGGTATTGGTTACTTCTTAGCCTTACCTACAATTGGGTATTTATTCAAAACTAGCTCAGTAAAGCAAACTCAAATCCCTAAAAAAATTCCACCGGAAAATTTACAGCGATGGCGCAAGGACTTGCTGGGAGCAATGGCAGCTGAGGTTAACATCCGCCTCGATGACTCCCTGCACAATGACCACTTGATTCAGTTGGTAATGGCAGACAAGAGAGAGGAAGTGGGTCGTCCAGAAAAAATTACTGTCAATCCTAGCAAATCTCCTCCATGGTGGAAACGGTTGCCCAAGTTTCTTCGAGTAACTACGGAGTCTGAACCAGGTCAAAAGCTGATTGAGGTCTTTAACCAAGAAGATATTGCTGGGAAACTGTTGATTCTCGGTGCGCCCGGTTCTGGAAAAACCACCATGCTGTTGGATTTGGCCAAGGATTTAATTACAGGTGCTCAGCAGCAGGAAAACCAACCAATTCCAATTATAGCTGAACTTTCGGATTGGAAAGAGGACAACCAGCCCATTGCTGAATGGTTAGCAGCTAATTTAAAGTTTCGTTATAATATCCCCGAAGCCATTACTCAGGAGTGGATTAGCACCGGTCAGTTGTTACCTCTTCTCGATGGTTTGGATGAGTTGGGCTTAGAGCGGCAGAAGTTATGTATTCAGCAATTAAATCAGTTTCTCAACAACGTTCCTCAAATTGTGGTCTGCTGTCGTGAAGAAGAATACAAAGCTGGTGAGCAAATTCTGGAGATGCGGGGAGCAGTCTGTCTGCAACCTTTGAGCGATCAGCAGATAGAAAATTATTTAAAGCGCTTAAACTGTCGCCACCTCTGGCCAGGAATTCAGCAAGATTCAGATGGGTTGCTAGCGTTAGCCAGAATGCCCTTACTCTTGCATTTGATTCCCGTTGCTTATCCCGATGGGTTGAAGCAAGTAGAGAGACATTTTAAGGATCCTAAAGCAAAGGAAGATTATCGGAACCAATGCCGTCAAAGGTTATTTGAGGATTACATTCACCGTAAACTAAAGGAAAACCATGACCGTCGCGGTTATTCAGAAGAGAAGACCAGGCGCTGGTTAGGCTGGCTTGCTAAACGATTGAAGGAGCGACAACAAACGGAGTTTTTGATTGAAAAAATGCAACCGGATTTGTTTAATAATAATAGAGAAAAGTGGTTGTATCAGCTAATTTATGGGCTGAGTTTTGGGCTGAGTGTTGGGCTGATTTATGGGCTGATTGGAGGGCTGATTGGAGGGCTGATTGGAGAGCTGATTTATGGGCGGATTGCAGGGCTGATTGGAGGGCTGATTGGAGGGCTGATTGTTGGGCTGGTTTTTGATAATAATATAGAGCTTTCTGAAACTATTATAGTTTCATGGCAAAATTCATGGCAAAAAAGAAAAAAAATAATTGAAAAGCTGATTTATGGGCTGATTTATGGGCTGACTGGAGGGCTGATTTATGGGCTGATTCTTGGGCTGATTCTTGGGCTGATTGGAGAGCTGATTCTTGGGCTGATTCTTGGGCTGACTGGAGGGCTGATTGCAGGGCTGATTCTTGGGCTGATTGCAGGGCTGATTGAAGGGCTGACTTTTGGGCTGATTGGAGAAGAACTAAAAACCAGAAATAAACCCAATCAGGGGATTAAAGAATCCGCTAAAAATACTGTTATTATTAGTTTAATTATTTTTGCTGTAACTTTCTTCTTGTTTGTATTACTTAGTCTAGTTTGGGTACAGAATGTTGAACCACTCGAAGCGTTAACTTTTCCTTTTGAGATGGCAATGTTATGTGGCTTTGTTGGCTTTGTACTTGCTGGCAGACCTGTCATTCAGCACTTCCTCCTCCGCCTCATTCTCTGGCGCAGTGGTTCAATCCCCTGGGATTACGCTGATTTCCTGAGCTATGCCACAGAACGCCGCCTGATTAAGCGAGTCGGTGGACGCTATCGATTCATCCACGATTTGCTGCGGGAGCACTTTGCGACAACCTAGAGTGGGGAGTGTGGGAGGATAAGCTGGTCTTGATTTAAATTGGATGATTCTGACAGCTGGGGAGCTGGGGAGCTGGGGAGCTGGGGAGCTGGGGAGAGGGTTTGACGGTTTTTTTTATAACTGAACAATACCCAATTTAAATGCGTGGAACTGGCATCTTGCCAGTTTCTTGCTTATTTTCGAGCGGGCAGGATGCCCACTCTACTCTTATTCATTCCTTAATTGAGCAACGCCTATTTTCGAGCGGGCAGGATGCCCACTCTACTTCTATTCATTCCTTAACTACCTATTCTTATTGATCCATCGGCAGACTAATATCCAAAAAAATAAGGAACTTAGCATCAGGCATGAGCCGTTTAAGAGGCTGCACATACCTCTTGGCATCACAAAGGTTGTCGAACCGAGCGAAAACCACTGGTGCCATGGGTGGCAATAGCCTAACCATTACCCATGGGTATAGGCATCTATGGGACATAATAAATCTATCTCTTGTAAAGGGAAACCAGAGCCAGCCTTGGCCTGAGGAATATCCGTAGGCTGGCTCTTGCCGTTGATTTTAACGGGAACAATTTTATTGTAGCACAAAAATCGCTATATTATAGCATATTTTGAAAAGTTTTGTAAAAAATTTTTGAGGGAGTAGGGAATCGGGAATCGGGAATCGGGAGTCGGGAGTCGGGAATCGGGAATCGTCAGAAAAGAAGGAAATTCCACGGAAAAGTCCCCCTTATAAAAGGAGGAAATTTCACGGAAAAGTCCCCCTTACTAAGGGGGATTTAGGGGGATCCGAATCAGGGATTCACGTTATAATCCTGTTTGCATCAATTCCTCTGCTTTCGAGAGCAGAAGTTTCCGACAACTAGGGCAAAATCTAGTCTATTGCTTGGTAACTATTCAGCTGTCAGTGGTCAACTGTGGCACAGGCTTCTAGCCTGTGACTTAACTCAGATTAAACCAATGCTTACCTGTTTTATTCAAAGGGTGCATCTCATTAAAGCCGTTTGGGTGGTGCGTTACGGGACGGATTGTCCTAACACTGGCTACCGAGAAAATCAGGGCGAGCCCGTCCCTAACGCACCCTACGCCATTTCTCTTATTTTTTACAAATATGAGATGCACCCTTTGGGTGGTGCGTTACGGGACGGATTGTCCTAACACTGGCTACCGAGAAAATCAGGGCGAGCCCGTCCCTAACGCACCCTACGCAACTTACTAATTAGCTAATAGACTTAAACAGACTTAGTAATTGCCATCCCATCATGGGGGTTAAATAAATGAATCTTCTCTGGGTCTATAGACAGCCAAATTTCGTCACCTATTCTGACAATTTTATCTGGTGGCACTCTGACCTGAAGAGGGCTAGAGTCTTCAGGGATACTCACAGATAGATAAGTATCGTTCCCTAGGGCTTCCACTAGATCAACGCTAACCACCAAGTTTTTGGGGGCAGGAGCACTGATACTCATATGTTCCGGACGAACTCCTAAGGTTAAGGATTGACCATCATACTGGTGCAGTATGGGTTCCCAAACTTCTGGAAGGGTCAGGCGGAACTGAGAATTACACACTACCCGAGGGGCTTTCACCTGAACCGGGATAAAATTCATCGGTGGTGAACCAATGAATTCCGCCACAAACCGGTTAGCGGGTTGATTATATATTTCGAGAGGGGCAGCAATCTGTTGGATGCGACCGTCTTTCATCACCGCGATCCGATCCCCCATAGTCATCGCTTCCGTTTGGTCGTGGGTGACGTAGATAGTCGTTGTACCCAACTGCCGCTGTAGTTTCACAATTTGGCTGCGAGTCTCTGCCCGGAGTTTAGCATCCAAATTAGACAGGGGTTCATCCATTAAAAACACCTGGGGATTACGGGAAATTGCCCGTCCCAGAGCAATCCGTTGTTTTTGTCCCCCAGACAGCTGCTTTGGCAATCGATTCAGCAAGTGTTCTACTTGTAGCAATTTAGCTACTTTGCGAACCTGCTGATCAATCTTTTTCTCTCGTTCGGAGAGGTATCGCAATTCCCGAGGAAGCGATCGCGTCATTGTGGTTAACACATTTTCCAGATTCGAGCGAACTTCCCCATTCAACATACCTGTAGCCACAAGCCCTTGCCTGATTTGGGGTGGCAGATTCTTTCCCCAATGCACACTCTTAGAGTTCCCATTAGAGTCTTCTGCCATGTTGAATTGCCCATAGCCAGTTCGTCTGAGTCCAAAGGCAATGTTTTCATAGACACTCAGATGGGGATAGAGGGCATAATTTTGAAACACCATAGCGATGTCTCGTTCTTTGGGTGGTAAATCATTAACTTGTCTGTTCCCCACCCAGATTTTGCCCGCAGTCAATTCCTCTAGTCCAGCAATAATCCGCAATAGAGTACTTTTGCCACAGCCTGAAGGACCAACCAGCACCATAAACTCGCCATCGTTGACTTCCAGATTTATGCGCCGCAAGATATTAACGGTTTTAGGTGTCTGTCCAGACTTTTCTGCTTCAAGGCTTGGTGACTCTTCGTCGTTTGTCACCTTAGGTTCCGTTGTTACTGGTGCAACAACAGTATCCCCTTTGCGGGCGGGAACACTTTTATAAACGTTTTCCAGAATAACCTGTGCCACGTTGGTCAATATCCAATTACGCTTAATTTTTTCTTTACTGTGATCGTTTCCAACTCTGATGCCGTAATTTTTCCATACTTAGGGTTACCACACCTAACGTTACCAGAAACAATCCGATAATTTCCTGTAACCCTAAACCTTGTTGAATAATCCCCACGGCTAAGACGGTAGTTAACACTGGTGCTGTTGACCCGATAATCGAAGCTGGACGCCCACCAATGAGCCTGATGGCAAAGTTTTGCACCAGATAGTTCACTAAGGTTATCACCCCCAACCCCAGACAGCTGAAGTATACAGCCAGTCTGTAGCTTGGTTCAACAAAAAAGCGCCAGGATTGATCTAGGGGAAATGATAAGCTCAGGCTAGAAAATACCAAAATTAATGTAAAATTAATAAAGCTATAAGGAATAGGGTTGAGCTTTCTAGCACTGACTTGGGTCATAATAATGTAAACAGCGAAGGTCAAACCTGCACCAGCAGCAGCTAGAACTCCCAATTCAGAAGAGGGCTGCTTAGCTGATAGACTAGGCAGGGAAATCAGCAACGCTCCGCCCACAACACCAACCATGACTAGACCACGAACTAGATGTGGGCGATATAGATCCGAGGGAAATAGATGTGTGCGATTACCAAACAGCAATCCTGTCAAGATTACCGTCACAATAGGATATATAAAAAAAATGGTGATTGCTACCCCTGGTTGAATAAGACCTAATGATAGGTATATTAGCACTTGGGATAAAAATAGAAAGAAGCTACTCGCCACCATCTGGCTAAATAAAGGCAAGTCCCCCGAGTGAGCACAACGCCTAATATCTCGCCACACCGATGGGTAGAGTAACCTAGCCACAAATGCCATCAACGGTACCACTACCAGCATCTTTAGCCACAGAATCAGCAGGGAGTTGCCTAAACCAGGAGCCATCAAGCCTCCCACTTCAACATTCTGTAGACCAAAGAGCCAAGATTGATTAAATATTACATATATGATTATATACTGAAACGACAACATTAGGCAAGATAGTAAGGCCAAAAGCACCCCGATAGAGATTTTATTGGACATTAAAGGAATTTTTGGCGATCGCGTCAGCTGGTGTGGGATAGCTTGATCAGCAGCACTGGTCTGTTTTGGGGATACCATAAGTTTGTTGGTGTTGGCAGATATAGCAATATAAGCATTACAGTCTTTGATGCTGTATGCTAAAGAGTTGCTCAAAATGAATTGATCATAAACACATGAATACCACAATCAAGTCTGCCAGTGATTCCAACCAAGGTCTAGAATCCGTAAACACCGCTGATTCCGCTGGTACTGGACTAACGCGATCGCAATATCAACAAAAAATGCAGCGACGCAAGGAGATACAGGAACAACGCCTAGCTAAAGCCTCCAAACAAAAAGGTCTGATTGTGGTTCATACCGGCAATGGCAAAGGCAAGACCACAGCTGGCTTAGGCATGGTCTTGCGTACCCTTGGTCATGGCTACCGAGTTGTGATTGTACAATTTATCAAGGGTGCTTGGGAACCCGCCGAAAAAGCTGCCTTACAGCACTGGACAGTAGCCACTGATAACAATCCCCCTCAATTAGAGTTCCATGCCATGGGCGAAGGCTTTACCTGGGAGACTCAAGATCGAGAGCGAGACATCGAAAAAGCCCAATCCGCCTGGGATGCGGCCTTAGGGTTTATCCGTAACCCTGACATTAAGCTAGTGCTATTGGATGAGATTAACATAGCCTTGAAACTCAACTATCTAACCATTGAGCAGGTTTTGGCTGGACTAGAGGAAAAACCCGCTGATTCCCATGTCATCTTAACCGGTAGGGGAGCACCAGCCGCGCTAATTGAACGAGCTGACTTAGTCACAGAGATGACATTAGTCAAGCATCCTTTAAAAGAACAGGGGATTAAGGCACAACCTGGTATTGAGTTTTAATCGTGAGTTTTCATCCTGTTACCCAGGGGAGTAGGCGAGAAATTTTTGAACTAATTTTTCAACAGTCTACAATCCCCTTGTTTGTGCTTTTAGCTTTTCGATAGTTGTCACACCAATAGCATGAGGCGCGAAAAATTATGGGGTTTTCTGCAAATCAGGTCGCTCTTCTGGTATAATAGCTTTCTCCACTGGACAGACTTCCACGCAAATGCCACAGTCAATGCAGCTAGAAAAGTCAATCCAGTACCAGTCACTCCCCAGGGCATTTTTCCCTGGTCCTGGATGAATGCACGCCACTGGGCAACATTCAACGCAATCAGCAATTCCTTGGCAAATATCGGTAACAATCGTGTGTGGCACAGTGTTTTCTCTAAGTGCTAGTTGGTCGGATGTGGATCTTTCTTAATTCTATAGTTAGCTAAGTTCCCCCTAGCCAACTCCAACCAATTACTTGCCATTATTCAATTAGCAGTAGCCGTTCATGGCGCGTGTCTAGACATCACGACCCCAATGAGTTCGGTTATCTCACTTCGGGGTATCTATCTATTTCCTGATTATTGGGTGATTATTTTAATGGAGGATGTATCTGAGGCTTAATCTCCGAAGCCCCACCAACGTCCGATCGTCCCACCAATGTAATCAACGGACTGTATCCCTATGATATTGGTATTTTTTCGTCAAAGCAAACAATTGTTGAACCTTTTCACCTTTACCGGGGTCTAAATATGTAATACAATGGAGCTATGTTGAAATCATAATGACTTCGACTTAATTCCAAAGTGTCTAACCATTACTAAAGGGGATTAACCTAAACACCTCAAACCACCTGCGGGAGTAGGGTTGCTGCCAGGGTAGTAGCAAACTACTACAGGAGTAAGTGCTCTGCGGAGCCAAACCTCTGGAGGCTGTGTAAGACCAATCTGTAAAGACGTTATATATAAGTATATATCAAGTATAGATACTTATATTATAGCTACAGGGGGGCAGCAGCAGATGAAACTGGAAGCCCTCAAGCCCACATCTTCGATTTGGTTGCGGGTACAACACCAACGCCCCAAGAGTATGAGCTAAGCGTGCCTGGTCAACTTGTAGGATTACCATTACTGGGGAAACCCCCAGAAAAAACCTAGAAAAACTTGACTTAGTATACAGCGTCAATGTTACCGTTAAATCTCTTTCTAACGAAGGAGGTAGGTGGTTAATACCTCTTGTAATAAATGTAATGCAATCCATGGCGCAATGATCTCAACGGAAAGAGATTGTAGTTACTTGATGGAGTAAACATCCGCAACAGAATCTACTATACTGCTTGTTTTTGGAGTAACCACTCACCCATGCCCACTTCTAAGACCAAAACCAAAACTACCAAGGCGACCAAGCCGACCAAGCCGACCAAGCCTACCTTCTCAGCAGATATGGTTCGTACCTATCTTCATGAGATCGGTCGCGTACCTCTGCTGACCCATGAGCAAGAAATTGTTTATGGTAAGCAAGTGCAGCAAATGATGGCACTCTTAGGGGAAAAAGCCACCTTGGAACAGGAGCTAGAGCGCGAACCGACAAATGAAGAGTGGGCTTCGTACATTAATAAGAGCGAAGCAGAACTGAAAAAAGCCATAGACCAAGGTACTCGAGCCAAGCGCAAGATGATTGAAGCGAATCTGCGCCTAGTAGTAGCGATCGCTAAGAAATATCAGAAGCGCAACATGGAATTCTTGGACTTGATCCAGGAAGGTACCTTGGGCTTAGAGCGAGGGGTTGAGAAATTTGACCCAACCAGGGGCTACAAGTTTTCCACCTACGCCTATTGGTGGATTCGGCAAGCGATCACCCGTGCGATCGCTCAGCAAGCTCGTGCAATTCGGCTGCCTATCCACATTACTGAAAAGCTCAATAAAATTAAGAAAGTACAACGGGAACTATCCCAGACCCTAGGTCGCAATGCTACTCCCACCGAGATTGCTAAGGAGTTGGATTTAGAACCAGCTCAGATTCGGGAATATTTGAGCATTGCTCGTCAACCCATATCTCTCGACGTTCGGGTCGGAGATAACCAAGACACAGAGCTGTCTGAGCTGCTAGAAGATGATGGTCTAACACCGGTTAACTACACCACTCAGGAGTCCTTGCGGCAAGACCTAAATCTGCTGTTAGCAGAACTGACCCCTCAACAGCGGGAAGTGCTAGCGCTACGCTTTGGGTTAGAGGATGGCAAAGAGCTGTCTCTGGCTAAAGTTGGTAAGCGGCTTAACCTCAGTCGTGAACGGGTACGCCAGTTAGAACATCAAGCCTTAGCACAGCTACGGCGTCGCCATGCTAATTTCCGGGAGTACATCGCTAGCTAGCTAATGGTTGACTGTCTTCCAAGCATGAGTGGTAGCCAGAAACGGTTACCACTTCTTTTTTTGTAAAGAAATGTAAAAAACACCGAAATCTCTGTTCTTACCTTTGGAGTATTTCTATAGTGAGAGTAAACTTCACATCACTGCTATAAATTCACCGATAAGTTCACAAAATTTTCACATCAAAACCGGAGAGTGAGGAGGTAAAAAACCTGGGGGAGCCATTTAAGAAGCAATTTCTACCTCAACCTGGACGAAAAATTATTCCAAGGGTTGAATAAAAGATGAGTCTGGACTCACCTATTTCAGCAAAAGGTCACTCATAGTTGCTTAAAGCTTGGGTCAACCAATAGCTGGGAGAAAGCTGATAGTCAAGCTTCAGCAAAATTTCAGGCTATGACCAGCGCCAACTGTGACAGTTGATAAACCGATCAACAAAGGAACAAACCAAAGCATAGTTTAGGCTTAAATAGGTTTATAACCTCAAGAGTCAACATAACTCTGGTTTAATAAAAATTAACTTTTTCTGATTGATTATGGCTTCATCAATTGATGGTCTAAACTCTCAGAATTTTTGCTTAGGGTGTCTTACAGTTTTTTTTCAAAGGGGGTAAGTATGATGCTTAACCAATTAACTGGATCGTTCTTGTCAGCACGTCAACTGCTAAATCTTAGAAAACTACCCCTAACAAGGCTATTGCTAACGATAGGATTGGTAACTACCTCATCAACTATAGCAACAGCAGCACCTCAACCGCCAGATCAAGCCATTGATGCTACAGGTAGAGCGTACAGTAAAGCAACGAGTCAAAATGCATCAATACCTGATGATGGCATTTACCTCTATGGTGAATCCTCACAACCAGGACAGATTGGTCAAGAATATCTAGTATTTGAAGCGAATCAGGGCAACGTCCTTGGTGCGGTATATATGCCTCACTCAGAATATAGCTGTTTTTACGGCACCCTAGATTCAAAACAAATGAATTTGACGGTTATTGATCCCTACAACCAAACCGCTTTGTCCCATACCATTTCCCGTCAACAGCGCTCACCCATTGCTGTAGTTGGTGAACGGCTAAGTCTTGACCATCGCTATAGCGCTATTACTTATCCTTACAAAGTTGGACTAGAAGGATATCAACCAATTAGTTATATTAGTGATAGTGACCAGGAAATTTTGAGGGTTTGCCGGGATAACTACCAAGGAAGAGTCACCGAGTGATTAATGCTCCCGTTGAACTAATACTAGTTGCTAGGTAATTCAAGTTTGACTTGACCATTAACAACGTTGGATTAGGTATAAGGCTTGCTGTAGGGAGCATTAAATCAAAAATCCAATCTCTAAAATTTAAATGCTAATGCTAATTAAACGCTCAAATTGGAACAGTGACTCATAATCCAGCAACCAAACGATTTAGCTCCGATTGCATTTGAGTAGAAACTTGCTCGTAACAAGCATCAACATAATCTTGATCGCGAGCAGCAACACGACCATAGCGCTCAAAAACAATCGGAGGGCAAACACGAGTTGTAATCGGTATGGGAAAGGGTATATTGGGTAAAGGACCAATCCCCAATCCCCAAGGCAAACCGAGATAAATTGGGAAAACTTGTGGGTCAAGACCAAATAACCAGGGCATCCCCAACTCGTTTAGTTGTCGAGCCTGTTGATAGCAGTCACCTAAGACAATCAGGGTATCATGGGCACCTTTGGAGATAATCGGTACAATCGGAACCTTTTCTCGTAGTGCCAGTTTAATAAAGCCCTTACGTCCAGCTAATTGAATTTGATGACGCTGGCTATGGGGACGGAATACATCTTGGGCACCCCCTGGATAGACTAAGACACTAGCTCCCTTACGAAAAGCAGCGATCGCCATTTGGGGATGAGCCATGATTGCCCCAATCTTTGCCGCTAGCTGCGCCAGGGCTGGATAAATTTGCCAGGCATTGGAATGCATTAGACCATAAACTGGACGCTGGGTGCCAAAGCGGCGAAACCAGTCATACATCATCATCACCATATCAGGGGAAGCTAATCCACCATTGTGGGAACCAACCAACAGCACCTTACTGTCCGGAATGTGCTGCCAGCCATCAGTTTTCACCCGAAAGTAGTAGCGATAAAACCATTCCCACTGGGGCAGATAGGATTCAATTACTTCTGGATCTCGCTCTTCTAAAGACCAACCAAACCGATGCGTCAAGGCTTACTATTGAGTTAACTACAGTTAAATCCTATTCCAAAAAAACCTGAGCTAGAGGTTAAGTTGATCACTAAAATCTCCTACAAGGGATGCGAGTAAGCTTCCCCACGGCTAGAAGCCGGGGGCAATCCGGCGATTCTAGAGCGTGTTGGTTTCAGTAGCCCTAGCAGACTTAACGCGCTCAGACTCGAAATTATTGAATCTAAGGGTTAAGCGCCGAACCTCCAGGCTGGCTTACTCTACGAATGCAAGGGATTGCTCGCATTCGTAGCTTCTATAACCGAGTCGTTTCCCGGACAGCCCCAATACTTCGATTTGCGTATCACTCGCCGATACTAACCTACTGGCATGGCCGTTTCTCCGAAGTAAAAAAGAGTGCCTTTGCTCATTTCAGTTATGTTTATTCTACAACAAGATACTGGCTATTCCGGAAAGTTTGTTAGCTAACCTCAAGGGTGTTGAACCCTTGACCATTCGGTCACGCTGCGCGAACGGTTAGCTGCGGGGGATTATCCCTCCCTATGCCTAAAGGCAAGGGCAAATCATCCCCCGAACCCCCTATTTCTGGTGATACCAATTCTTCACCAGACTTCTTGCAGAGGTTCCCTCTTCCCTGCACCCAACGCTATAGTTTTTTGGTTAACTACTTAGGATTTAGGCTTAGGACTTAGGCATTAACCGGGTTTGTTACCGAGTTTTGTGGTTACCCAGTTTGTAAGCATTCAGCCAAAGGCTGAAAGCTGAAAGCTGAAAGCTGAAAGCTGAAAGCTGAAAGCTGAAAGCTGAAAGCTGAAAGCTGAAAGCTGAAAGCTGAAAGCTGAAAGCTGAAAGCTGAAAGCTGATAGCTGATAGCTTACCCCAGTTTTGCCTAAGTCCTGCTACTTTGACTATAGTTTTTACTATAGTGTTGACTATATTTTTACTCTAGCGCTTACTGTATTAATTTCCTCTTGCTCCGGGTCTCGGTCAAAAATGAGTATATATTTCATGTCAGGCATCAGTCTGCGCAGAACTTGTAGATGAGCCTCAGCGTCAGTTCGGCGACGAAAGCGAGCGACAATAATTCGCTGCATTTTGGGAAGTGGCTTGATAATACACCATGGGCTTAGTCGATCGCGGTAGGTCATAGCACCCTGCTCCATCATGTTTGATTGATTATTCTGTTGACACTCCCCGACCATTAGGCGCGGGGATTCCTAGATCAACGAGCCGCCTTAAACCGCCGTATTCCTATCTTTGACTCCGCCAAAAACAGGACAGTACTTAAACCAAAAACCCGTCAAGACCAAGTTCTTAGTCAATTTACGACAGACCCAGAGGGCGATTCTCCCTTGGCGTTTGGTTACTTAATAGGAAGTGCCTTAAGAAGTCCGTTTCCCTTCCTTGTCACCTTCGGTGTGCCCCACCGTACCATTTTTTTTAAAGCGTGATTTCCCTGGGTTCACACGCCAACGGTTAATTGACGATTGGGTTTTTAAAGAGGATTTTCCCTACCCTCTGGGTATTACTACTTTTAGGTCATGCAGTGGCGGATCTTTCTTCCGGTTGCGCCTCGGTTTTTCAGCCTGTACCCTATACTTCTAATATACTATAGCGCTATATAATTGTCAACCTCTTGCCAGAAGTTTTTTAGGCTAAAAGCGCGCTAGTCACTTTCATCTCCGCTCGCTTTGTGGCGGAGTTTTCAGTGTTAGGATCTCTAATAAAACTACAGTTATAGCCGTTAGATCCTTAAGCAGTTGAACCCTTCAATACAGTGGTTTTGCCGCCTCTATTTTCTACGGTGATCTGACCACGGTTAGATCACCTAAATAGTCTACTTGCAGTTGATCTGCTTGTATGGATGTCCAACCCTCCGACCTTATCTATAAAAGCAGCTACAGTAGAATGCTGTGTTGCCAAATTGCCGATTTGAATAAAAAAGCTTCCGTTATCTGTTAGCCATTAATATCATGTCAGGATAATTACCCTTAATAAAAATCCCCCCATCTCCCCATCTCCCCATCTCCCCATCTCCCCATCTCCCCTTAATTATGGGTATTCAACCAGACTTGATATAACCATTACCCATCCCCGATTTGCTGTTGATGATCAGGACATAGCAAATTCCTAACTACCTGGGGAATCTCCTCAAAATGCTCCAAGAGAAAATCCATCAGGGCAAGATGGCGCAAATCAATAGGCTGGGGACGGCGATAGTTGTGACCGCTGGAAAACCAGCGCTGAACGGTGGCAGTTGAGCGAGAGCAGATACTAGCGATTTGTTCGTAATTCACATCCCATTTATGATAGAATTGTCTTGGAGTCATACCCAATTGGCAGTTGCTGTAGAGTTCAATTAGATCTTGCTCTCGTTGAGTTAGAGTCCGGGGAGGGGTTCTATATTGATCATCGAAACGGTATCTCCCAGAAGGAGTTCGTAGCACATTGGGGGATTTCAAATAATTTCTAGGGCCAACAGCCTCAGTGCAAGTCCAAGAATAGGAATCTTTATAGTTGGTTGTTAGCGTAGGCTTAGGATGCCGAGGTTCAATGTCTTCTTCCCAAGCTGTGTCAGCAACGATCCAAGCCGCACTAGGAGAGTCTTTCTCAAGCCAGATCAGGTAGCAAATTGCCCATTGGCTTTGATGCCTGGCGTAGGCGTAGAAGAATCCGATCACAACACCCCAGTCCATTTGACCGTTTAGAGGTCGCCACCTAATCGGTGATCCTGTTTGATAACGGGGTGTTGCTGTAGGGTTCCAAGCACCTGGGGGGTCTATTGATGGGGGCGCGATTTCTGTTTTAATGGGGTCAAACAGTATATCTGAGTCTCCCTGGCGGATGCTATTTAAATAACTGGCTATCAGTTTTCCGGTCAGATTCTGAGTTAGGTGCTGGATAAGGACGGTAGCTAGAGTTTTTAGTTCTGGTTCTTCTATATCCATTGACTCTGCATTGAAGTCGGCATCCCCGTAGCTTTTCAAATGGGACAACAGTTGTGTGATGCCGAATTCATCTAAGGCTTGCTGATAGGAAGGAGGCTGATCGCTTTTTTCTCTAACTGTTTCTACCATAGGAAACTTGGGGATAATCACATCAATAGTATACGCTTATGTATATAAAAGATACATTTTAAGTACAAATAATGTAAAATTTGACATCAACTAACAGGTGAACTTAGAATAGAGATTATGAGCAAACGTATACAAGTAACCTTACCCGACCGGATTGCAGACGATTTACAGCGATGGGCTGATTACGATGGACGCCCTCTATCTAACCTTGCTGCTTACCTTCTAGAACGTGCTGTTACCGAGGCCAAGAAAGAAGGTGTTGAATGGGACAAAGAGTCTTGATCTCCACCAACGGTTGATTAGGCCATGAGCCAGAGCGCGCTAATCGTGCTTTATTTTAATAACTAGTATGGCTCAAGTAATCGAAGCTAGAAATATCAGCTTGTAAGGTGGGCAAAAACAGTTTGTTTGTTTTGAGTATTCTAGATTAGATTACTTTGCCCACCCTACTTTAATTGGTATTTTTTGTACAGGCAAGTCCCTAATCTAAGCTAGAAATCTCAGTCTGTATAAATTCGAGGATAAGTTTAGGCAGCAACACCTTAATAATCCTCATTAAGGTATTGCTGAATACTCTATTCAGCAACGCCTTAAAACCAAATACTTTAGCCGCAACGTTAATCCTCTGGTAGATTTTCCCTCACCCATTTACGCCAAGCTAAAATCATGGTAGTGTCATCCTGGGTTTCTGCCTGCTGCAAAAACTGATTGATAATTTCTACAGAAAGAATCTCAAAGGTGAAATTGTCCTGACAACGAACATATTCTCCATTTTGCAGCCGGTAAATCTCTACAGTTTGTCCTATATAACGCCAAACTTCAGGCACTCCTATCTGCTTGTAAATCCCAAATCGCCGACTGGATGAACTGGTAATATCCACTTCAATCACCAAGTCTGGTGGAGGATCAGTGGCTAAATCTACTGTCCTGCCTTGAATACAGTCAACATTACCGATGTAGTAGCAAGAGTCAGGTTCTGCACCATGCTCTAAGTCCTCCCGATTCAGGGTTGTAGAAGCAAACCCTTTGACCCGAAGATTAAGTTCTTCGGTTAAGGTATTCACCATCCGTTCTAGCAGCTGCTTGTATGTCTCATGGCGATCTGAGGGCATCGTGATTTCTAGCATTCCTTGAGCATAGGCAAGACGCGAGGTTCGATGATCTCCTAAGTCTGCCAATAGCGCCTTGTACGTCTGCCAACTGACGTTTTGTAAGACAATTCTTTGGGTAGTTTTGACCGGTGAATCCTCATCTGAACTAAAAGTACTGGCCATTGATGCAGTGATTGTGGTGAAAACGCGAACGACCGTAGGTCACGCTACGCGAACGCACAAATCCTTAACAGAAATGCAGCGCGGTCTTGGGGAGCCAGTGCCGCCAAAGAGGGTTCCCACGGGGCAAACAGCGGTGCGGAGGCAGGTTCCGCACACAGACCCATGCGCCATGAGCAACTGCCGTGCAAACCCCCATTCGCGACTCCATCAAGACAGCGACTTAATCCAATTGGTCTGGATTAATACCTAACTCACGCAGTCGCGCCGCCAAACGTTCTGCTCGTTGCTTAGCTTCTATAGCTTCGAGCTGAGCTTGTACTAACTCCTCGCTTGCTAGAGGAATCAAATTGCCCTCAAGGGTCATCCAGCGTAACCATAATCGGGGGATATCGCGAAAACTCCCATGGCACAACCTTAAACTTAATTCCAACTCCGGCATCAGTAACCGTCCCTGATTTAGCACTGCGGGTTTGTAGTGATCACCAACCAGATGAAACCTTTGTAACTCATTGGTGTAGCGATGCAGCGCGGTCTTGGGGAGGCAGCGCGGTCTTGGGGGTTCCCCCCATGAGCGACTGCCGTGGTTTCCCCCATGAGCGACTGCATCAAGAAGCGACTAAAAATTACATAGTAAGGTACTCGCAGAATCTGCTCATAAACCTGCCACTTAGTCGGAGGTTTTCCCGGTGCGCTCACCGTTTGACCATGATCTTCATCTTCGGTGCCAGGAGATAATAACTCCACCACTACAAAGCGATGCAGCGCGGTCTTGGGGGTTTCCCCCATGAGCGACTGCATCAAGAATGGACTGACTTGTTCTTGCCATATGACATAACTCAAACGTAGGTCTTGGCCTTGATAAAGCCGAGGCACACCTACTACACCAAACCAATCCGGTCGCTTATACCAACCGGGATGGTTGAGATCATAGTAAAGATTGAGGTCACAAGCACTAAAGACTAACTCTGGGTTGGAGTTGGCAGGGGCAAAGGTTAAAAATAGTAGTAGGGGTTGAAAAAAGCGATGCAGCGCGGTCTTGGGGGTTTCCCCCATGAGCGACTGCATCAAGAAATGAAATTCGTCAGGCAAACCAGGTTCGTTGGGATTTTCGCTGGGTAAGTCATACATTGTCGGCAAGGTTTGCCGAGGTGAAATTAGTGGCTGTGATGGATACGGAAGGGAAGTCATAGGTATTGTCGATTGTGAATAACTCGATTTATCATTGTGTATCTTGGTTCCAATAAGAACCTCCTGGTAATTGAGTTAAATAGTCATTAATAAATAAAGGTAAATCCTTTTTTGAATGGAGGTATGTCAAAGCCAGCAAATCTTGAGTTGTTTGCCTCAGCTGAGCTCTATCTACTAGTTTTGAAAGTTGAGCTGGAGTATAGGCACCATTGAGAACCTCCACACTCGCCGTGGAAATTGCTGCCTCCAGTTCATTGTCAATCAATGACTGCCATTGATCAGCATTGATAGTATAAGTTTTTTGGTTATCTTTGAGATTCAGTTTTTGGATTTCCCGAATGAAATCACGAATTGAAGCTGCCCAAGAATTTGTCAAACGCTCCTCTACTTGGTTTTTAATCAAGTTAATCAATGCCTTGTTTAAATAGGATTCAATCTGATGCACAGTTGCGCGTTTAGTCATCTGTTCCAACTCATCTACAATTGCTAAGGCATCTGCGTAGCGTCCCTCTAGGATACTTATTCTGAGATCGATTAATTCCTGAGTCATACCCCAGTCCTCACAGATTTATCGTTCTCTTTAGCCTATCGAAGAAACTGCACAAGTCATCTGCCACGCATATTAACTAAATAAAGTCAATAGCACGGTGCTAGGAAAATAGCTTTCAGGGCAAAAAATGGGTAACGGATGTAACCGATGGCACTATCGGGAAGATAGGGAAAGTGTGGGAAGTGTGGGAGGTGTGGGAGGTGTGGGGAGATGGGGAGATGGGGAGATGGGGGGAGATGGGGAGATGGGGAGAATTTTCGAGGAATAGTCGGGATTTTCGGCAAATTTATCGAACCATCAGTTTTGTCACTTAGCGATGCATCGCTTCTTCGTTGTTTTCCTTTTCCTGTGCTGAGGTTAAGTCCCATGTTTTACCCAAATGTAAAAAACCTACCCCTGTGAGGCAGGGAGCAGGGACTTCGGAGCTGGGATTAGGGAGTAGGGATTAGGGAGTAGGGATTAGGGAGTAGGTAACAGGGGAAAAAAATTATCACAATTCATAGTATCCCTATATTTATGGAGCATACCATTTTGGCAAATCTATCTTTTTATGTGGGCTATAAAATCACGGTCATACAGCTTAATTCGGTAGGTTTATTCCAAAGTGGAATGCTGCCTATATTTAAATTATAAACCAATCCAAATATTAATTTTTAATTTATTTTAAATATTCGTTAAGCCCTTGAAAATAACTAAATTCATCAACTATGTTAATGACAACTCTTACCACAATAGTAATCATAAAATATTAAATCTTTTTTTCCAAATATTTCCAAAAATATTAACAAGATTATGCTCGATCAAACTCCTAGCAAGACAGGTCCAGGACCGCAGCAAATTAAACATATACTGATTGGTTCTGCGAGGGATGTTCGGGTGACAATCTACACACTTTCTTCCCTGGGCTACGGGTCGGTGAATGAATGGAGTACACCCCAACCTACTGGAAATCCTGGTGAGGTGATCAGTATGTTGATTCGATATCTGCTACTCGATTAAGATAGCAATTTGCCAGGGATTGAATCCCTGGCTAGAATGGACAAAGTGTAATCATGATTTCTGTGTCCACCACTGGTGGATGTAGATGCAGCTTAGCTGTACTGGTGGAATTTTTGTTAATGCATTCGGTCAAGGATTGGGGTTAACCAGGACTTGACCGATTTTTTTATGAAGGATTAAGGATCAATTTCTGTTTGCTTGATTTATATCATGTCAGGATAATTACCCTTAATAAAAATCTCCCCATCTCCCCATCTCCCCATCTCCCCATCTCCCGATCTCCCCACCCTCCCCACCCTCTCCTTAATTATGGGTATTCAACCAGACTTGATATTAGGATTGCTATAGGAGACATGAGAAATACAGATCATGGCATATAGCGACTTTACAACTATCTACAAAGTCCAAACGACTTTTAACCTCCTTCTTGATGAGGGGGATACTATATTTAAGGATATTGCCCCGATCGAGCCCAGTGATCACTTGAAAACCACGCTTAAGGAAAATCTGCCGATCACGAATGCTATCAATACCGAAAAAGCTCGTTCTGAGTTAGTTATTGCTCCGGTTTTACTGGAAGTGCGCCGTCTGCTTGATTTCCAAATCGGTTTTTTTTCTGGAATTGAGTTTAATGTTGATAAACGAAGTGGATTAAATGGATACTGTGATTATATCCTTACTGCTTATAAGGAAATCTATGAAATTCGGACACCAGTTGTCACTCTAGTGGAGGCAAAAAATGAAAATATTAAGGGGGGATTAGGACAGTGCATTGCGGAAATGGTAGCAGCTCAGAGATTTAATCAACAACAGGATCAGGATATTGATGCTATCTATGGAGCTGTGACTACTGGCACGAATTGGAAGTTTCTCAAGTTGGTGAATCAATTGGTGTTTATTGATTTGGATGACTATTATATTAAGGAAATTGATCTGATCCTGGGAATATTGGCACATCCGTTTAAGCAGTATCTCTAGGATTTCATTTGAGATGTGAACATAGTCGCGCTTGGAAAAGGCAAGAGGCAAGAGGCAAGAGGCAAGAGGCAAGAGGCAAGAGGCAAGAGGCAAGAGGCAAGCTAGCAAGAGGCAAGCTAGCAAGAGGCAAGCTAGCAAGAGGCAAGAGGCAATAGGCAAGCTAGCAAGAGGCAATAGGCAAGCTAGCAAGAGGCAAGCTAGCAAGAGGCAAGAGGCAAGCTAGCAAGAGGCAAGAGGCAAGCTAGCAAGAGGCAAGAGGCAAGCTAGCAAGAGGCAAGCTAGCAAGAGGCAATAGGCAAGCTAGCAATAGGCAAGCGTCGTATATAGGTATTTTTGGTAAGGTCAAGAACTGTCATCGGGTGGAGAAACTATGGTGCTGATGAGAGTGATGGGTTACTCGGCTCTGTTGAGGATTTGCCATAGCTTGCTCTTGGGACAGACAAAACCGACAAAACAGACTTTTGAGGCTGATTGACTGACAAGACCCTTGAAATACTGATTTTCCCGTAGGTTGGGTTAGGGATAGCGTAACCCAACGAAACCCTCATTGGTTTTGGGTTTCGTTGCCTCAAGCCAACCTACTCCATGATCTAAAGTCAGTCAACCAGCTTTTGAGGTGTCAAAAAATCATTTTTGTGGTATAGTTCCCTTTGACCATCGTCCTGGACAGACGATGGGGGATTTTTGTTTGGGTAGAAATTTTTTCTTACCCCATGATTTTTCTTCCTTTATGTTTTGCTTGGGCAGAAGATTTTTCTTCTCCCAGGTTTTTTTATATCTTCTTCACCATTCTTCTACTACCTCAGTTCGATGTCAGAAGTTGGCAGTTTTTTTGAGGAAACAGGAGACAGAAGTCATTTGTGCTCATAATACTCCATAATTTATCATGATAATCCAGAATTAACCGCAATTGCTGATAAAACTCTGATTAATGGCTAATTAACTGGGAAATAATTTATTCTGATACCAAGTTGGGGTCAAACGTACAACTTTCTCTTCCGCCAATCTCCCCATCTCCCCATCTCCCTATCTCCCCATCTCCCCATCTCCCCATCTCCCTATCTCCCTATCCAACCAATCTACTCTCTTTGAATGCAACTCGGTATGACTCCTGAGTTCTCGATAAAGTGGGTTATGGGTCGCTCTGATTAAGTTAGTATTTTTGTACTAACTCGACTAACTATAAGCGATCGCAAATCAGGTTCATGTCCCAATCCATGTCCGAATCCATTTCTCAATCCCAATGGCAAGTCCTAGCGCCACCTGACTTTCCTCAGTGGTTCATCGAAGCTGTCAAATCCCATACTCATGGCTATTCGGGAGGTTATGCTGCTCAACTGCTGTGGCAACGGGGAATACGAGAGGAGAAACAACTGGCTGGTTTCCTCAATCCAGATTTGTATCAACCTACCAGCCCTTTTGATTTTGGACAGGAAATGAAATGGGCAGTAAAACGCCTACTGCAAGCCCGTGAGGCTGGGGAAAAGGTTGCTATATGGGGGGACTTTGATGCCGATGGAATCACGGCTACTAGTGTCCTCTGGGAAGGACTGGGACAGTTTTTCTGGCAGCACCAACAGCTAAGTTACTACATTCCCAATCGGATGACGGAATCCCATGGTTTGAATTGTCCAGGAATTGACCAACTGAACGCTTCTGGGGTGAAACTTATCGTTACCTGCGATACTGGCAGCACGAATCTGAGGGAAATTGATTATGCTCACCAATTGGGAATGGATGTGATTATCACTGACCACCATACTCTACCAGATGACCGTCCGCCAGTGGTTTCTATCATCAATTCCCGCTATTTTGCTGAAAGTCATCCTTTATTTCATTTGTCTGGAGTGGCGGTAGCCTATAAGTTAGTGGAAGCGATGTATCAGGTTTTACCTAATATTCCCCAACAACGGTTAGAGGGGTTGCTGGATTTGGTGGCAATTGGTCTAATTGCGGATTTAGTGGAATTATCTGGAGATTGTCGTTACCTGGCACAACGGGGGATTGAACAATTGAAGCAGCAACTGAAAACTCGCTCTCGTCCTGGTGTAGCGCGATTGTTAGAGTTGTGTAAACGCAGTGGCGATCGCCCGACGGATATTTCTTTCGGACTTGGCCCGAGAATTAATGCTGTAAGTCGGATTCAAGGAGATGCTTCATTTTGTGTTGAGTTACTGACTAGTAAGGATGAGAAACGTTGTAAGCAACTGGCTTTAGATACGGAATTAGCTAATAGCCGCCGCATGTCTTTACAAAAAGATATTACTAAGCAAGTTAAGGATAAACTTGCCCAACTTGATCTGTCTACTACTAATGTGATTGTCTTAGAGGATCCCCAATGGCCGGTTGGTGTTTTAGGCTTAGTAGCAGGTGAAATTGCTCAGGAATACGGACGCCCGACGATTTTGTTAAGTACCGTTTTGTTAAGTACTGAAAGTAGCGATAGAGAAAGCAAACTGGTAGAAGCCGGTTTAGAGGATAAACACTCCTATAGTATAGCACGGGGTTCGGCTCGTTCTGTTAATAATATTGATCTTTATGAATTAGTCAATTCCCAAGCTCATTTGTTGCATCGCTTCGGAGGTCATCCTTTTGCAGCTGGGTTGAGTTTGCCAGTGGATAATATTCCTTTATTTACGGAAGCGATTAACCAGCAGTTGGCACAAAAACTAGGGACTACGGGTGCTTTGATGATGCCAGCTATAGAAGCGGATTTGGTGGTTAAGGTTGCTGAGTTGGGCAAAGCACTATTTGATGAGTTGAAACACCTGGAACCTTGTGGGATAGGTAATCTTGTGCCAAAATTGCTGATTAAAAACTGTTGGTTTGAGCAGGTTTGGCATCGTAATGCTAAGGATTTGAGAAGGCGGAAAGTACAGTATATTAAAACTAAATTTGAAATTTGGGATGACTCTACGAGTATGGGTTTTCCTGGAATTTGGTGGGGACATTATCAGGATGAAGTCCCTAAAGTTAGATGTAATGCTGTTGTGGAATTAGACTATAATAATTACGAAAAACGTCCAGAAGTGCGCCTCGTTGCTGTGCAAACTTGCCAAGAAAATGATTTTGTCCAGTCTTGTTTACAGGTCTCTAATCAGCTGGATTGGATTTTAGATTGGCGGGGACAAGAGTTACAGGTTGGCAGGTTGAAGGTTGAAGGTTCCGAAGGGTTGAAAGTTTGCAGGTTGAAGGTTGAAGGTTCCGAAGGGTTGAAAGTTGGCAGGTTGAAGGTTGAAGGTTCCGAAGGGTTGAAAGTTGGCAGGTTGAAGGTTGAAGGTTCCGAAGGGTTGAAAGTTGGCAGGTTGAAGCTTGAAGGTTCTCAAGAGTTACAGGTTGGCAGGTTGAAGGTTGAAGGTTCCCCAGACAAGCTTCAACCAGATAACCTTCAACCAGATAACCTTCAACCAGACAACCTTCAAGCAAATAACCTTCAACCTCCTAACCTTCAACCTCCTAACCTTCAACCTCCTAACCTTCAACCTCCTAACCTTCAACCTCCTAACCTTCAACCTCCTAACCTTCAACCTCCTAACCTTCAACCTCCTAACCTTCAACCTGATAACCGGCAAGGTTTAACTCCTCTAATGGTTTATGAGTGTCCGACCAGTTGGGATGAGTTACAAGTATGGTGTAGGAGAGCGATACAGGCAGAACGACAATTAGCGATCGCATATCCACGGCCTAAACAACTATCTGCCCAAGACACCTGGAAAAAGTTGCTAGGAATTGCTAAGTTCCTCAGTCGTACGGGTCAATGGGCTACTTTGGTGCAATTGCAGGAGAAGTTGGATTTAAGCGATCGCACTGTTGAGTTAGGACTGAATGCCCTATCAGTGATTGGTTTTGAAGTTTCTCACCAGGACTGCGGGGTACAAATAAGCTGGCATCCGAGGGAGTGGTCTTCCGATTGGCCGTTGGCCACGCTACACGATTGGCCAACGGCCACGCTACGCGAGCGGACGAATGTTGCTGGAAATGATGCGATTGCGCTACGCGCACGCTGCGCGAACGCATTATTTTTTGCTGCCATTGAGGAGGAACAGTTCCGACGTCAGTATTTTTACCAGGTGCCTCTGTCTACCATTGCCGGATATAGCATGGTTGGTATCAAACAAGATTAGACGTAAGCAGTCAGCAGTCAGCAGTCAGCAGTCAGCAGTCAGCAGTCAGCAGTCAGCAGTCAGCAGTCAGCAGTCAGCCTTGGCCTTGGCCGTTGGCCACGCTACGTGAATGGGTCATAGCTGTTCGCGCAGCCTGGGCGTAGCACATCACTGATGGCTGATGGCTGATGGCTGATGGCTGATACCTGATACCTGATGGCTGATGGCTGATGGCTGATACCTGATACCTGATGGCTGATGGCTGATGGCTGATACCTGATACCTGATGGCTGATAGCTGATAGCTAAATGCTTACAATCTGTGACACCTTCTAAACAGTCCACTAAGAAAACACAGACATTCGATTAATTGATAGAACCGACTCTCTTTTAAAGAGTATCAACTAATTAGGGATGCTAAAACTAATCCGGATTTTTTCTAGTTATATCCGGATTCGCCAGATTCAAGTCATCTCAAGGTTTTCAAGTATTTAGATTTTTTTTTATAACCTGAGGAACCTTTTGTTTATTCCCAACGACTTGTAGAGAAAGGAACAAAAAATTAACTAGTTTGAGGAAATAAACAATGCAAGGTTTACTGAAATCTATTTTCACCATTTCTACTTTAGCTGCTACAACAATTGCTCCCGTTTTACTAGGAAATAGTATGGCTTCCGCTAATCCCGGAGCAGAGGATCTCAGCGTCAAAGGTACAGATGCTAGCTACATTGGGGTTGGTCTGGCCGCCGGTGTAACTAGTGATGGACAAGGAAATGACCAAAATATTGGTGGTAATATTACGACTCGTCTGACAACTTCAAAGCTTCCAGTGTCTCTAAGAGGTGATATTCTTTTCAATGAAGACAATACCGCGATTATTCCTAGTGTTTCTTTTGACCTAGGCGTAGCCAAAAATACTAATGTTTTTGCTAGTGTTGGTTACTCTTTTGTGGAAGATGACGGAGACAATACACCCATAGGTAATCAAGATGCTTGGGTGCTTGGCGTGGGTGCTGAAAGCCAAATTGCTAAGGATGTTTTGGTTTACGGCAATACTAAGGTAGGTCTTAACGCTTACGAAAATAGTTCAGGTGAGTCTGTCAGTGTTCAAGTGGGTGCAGGCTACCGTTTCTAAACTTAGTATGTCCATTCTCAAAGGGAAAGGATGAAGGATGAAGCATGAAGGATGAAGTATAAAGGATGAAGTATGAACTGTCAAATACTTCAACTGAGGTGACAACAATCCTCTTGTGCATCTACTCGCTGCTTTGGCGAATCTACTAGCTTCAACCTTCCTTCAACTCTTCCCTTTCCTCTTTGCCGGTATCTGCTTCAATGACACTGAGTGGGTTTGGAGAAATTTTAGGATTTCTAAAGTTATGGATCCAATGGGCAACGGTAGTATTAGGATCTAATCATTAACCGTAATCCCGACCGATTTATCGGGAATTATACTTATTCATCTTTTTAGATCCGTCGAAGCAATGGTTGTATCTCAGACTCCTAAAGCCCGCAAACCCTCTAAGATTGAAGGAATTAAAGAACGCAGTAACTTCTTGCGTGAACCGGTGGCAACTGAACTGCTACAGGATACCACTCATTTTACAGAAGACGCTATTCAAGTTCTTAAGTTTCACGGGTCTTACCAGCAAGACAACCGAGATAACCGGGTCAAGGGTCAGGAAAAAGACTATCAGTTCATGCTGCGCACTCGAAATCCTGGAGGATTTATTCCACCAGAGCTTTATCTGACTCTAGAGCAGTTGTCAGAAGAGTATGGTAACCATACCCTACGAGTAACTACCCGTCAGGGTTTTCAGATTCATGGCATTCTCAAGAAGAATTTGAAAGCGACAATTGCTGCAATTGTCCGCAATATGGGGTCAACCTTGGGTGCTTGTGGAGACCTCAACCGCAATGTTATGGCTGCACCAGCACCATATAAAAATCGACCAGAGTATCAGTATGCTTGGGAGTATGCTGATCGGATTGCTGACTTACTTACACCTCAAACCGGTGCCTATTACGAGATTTGGCTGGATGGGGAAAAGGTAATTAGTGCTGAGGAAGCTCCGGAGGTGAAAGCAGCACGGCAGCGCAATGGTAATGGTACTATTTTCCAGGACAAAGAGGAACCAATCTACGGGGAACACTATATGCCCCGGAAGTTTAAGTGTTGCGTAACGGTTCCCGGGGATAACTCGATTGATATCTATACCCAAGATGTGGGGTTGGTGGTAATTACCAACGACCAGGGAGAACTGGAGGGATTTAATGTTCTGGCTGGTGGGGGTATGGGTCGCACCCACAATAAAGAAGAAACCTTTGCTCGTCTAGCTGACCACATCTGCTATGTTGAAAAAGATGATATCTATGACTTGGTTAAGGCAATTGTGGCAACCCAGCGGGATTATGGCGATCGCGTAAACCGCCGTCATGCCAGAATGAAGTACCTAATCAATGATTGGGGTGTCGATAAGTTCCGGGAAAAAGTAGAAAGCTACTTCGGTAAAACCCTGGCACCGTTTAAGCCCTTACCCCCATTTAAGTACGAAGATTATTTGGGTTGGAACGAACAAGGAGACGGAAAGCTATTCCTGGGGATATCGATTGAGAATGGTCGGGTCAAAGATGAAGGGAATTTCCGACTCAAAACAGCTCTGCGGGAAATTACTAAGGAATTTGCCCTACCGATGCGGCTTACTGCTAACCACAATATTATTCTCTATGAGATTGACCCGACCCACCAGCAAGCCCTGAATCAGATTCTAGAACAGCACGGTATTCAAGTCACTCCAGAAGGGATTGAACCGTTAGTGCGCTATTCGATGGCTTGTCCAGCTTTACCTACCTGTGGTTTAGCGGTTACGGAATCAGAACGGGCGCTCCCTGGCATGGTTGAGCGGATTCGGTTACTGCTAGACAAATTGGGGTTAGACAAGGAATATTTTGTGATCCGAATGACCGGTTGTCCTAATGGCTGTGCTAGACCTTATATGGCAGAGTTGGGATTTGTCGGTAGCGCACCAAAAGCTTATCAAGTTTGGCTGGGAGCTTCACCAGATCAAACTCGGTTATCACGAGCCTATGTGCAGAAAATGCCAGAAAGTGAGCTGGAATCTTTCTTTGAACCAATTTTTGTGCAGTTTCGGGAAGAGCGCAAACCTCAGGAGAGTTTTGGGGATTTTTGCGATCGCATTGGCTTTGATGCCCTTCGGGAATTTTCCGCTAACTATGAGCTAGGTAGTGGTGTGGTTAATCCAGATGCCAAGCTAGCAAGTAAGAAATCCTCAGCTAAGAAATCTTCTACTGCTAAAAATCGCCGTCGAATTAGCATTCCCGAAGAAGTCCATGCTCGTCTTAAGGAAGCTGCTGCTAACCAAGGGAAAAGTATGACGGAGTTGGCAGCAGAAGCTCTGGAAGCTTATTTGTCATAACCAGGTTAGCAGGTTTGCAGAATGAAGAATGAAGAATGAAGAATGAAGAATGAAGAATGAAGAATGAAGAATGAAGAATGAAGAAGGCAGAATGAAGAAGGCAGAATGAAGAAGGCAGAATGAAGAAGGCAGAATGTAAAAGGTGAAATAAATTCTAAATTCTAAATTTTAAATTCTAAATTCTAAATTTTAAATTCTAAATTTTAAATTCTACTTGGTGGTGCGTTACGGGGCGGGCTATTCTAATAGTGGCTACCCAGTGGAAAATTAGGGCGAGCCCGCCCCTAACGCACCCTACATTATAAATTATAAATTATAAATTATAAATTATAAATTATAAATTATAAATTATAAATTATAAATTATAAATTATAAATTATAAATTATGGATGATATGGATTGCTAGCAAGAGCAGTAGATACTTGTTGGATTAGAGCTTCTTGGGTAGAGGAGTTATCTAAAACTAGATCAGCAAGTGCTATTTTTTGCTGGAGGGGGAGTTGGCTGTTGATCCGGGCTTGAGCTTGTTCTTTAGAGATGCGATCGCGTTTCTGGATCCGTCTGAGCTGTTGTTCTGCTGAGCAGCTGACTACCCAGATTTCTGTCACTAAGTCTGTCATCTTAGCTTCAAATAGTAAAGGGATGACTAAGATGACTGTAGGAGCAACTATGGTATCGAGTTCAGATTGAAAGCGATCGCGTACATAAGGATGGATTTGTTGCTCTAACCACTGTCGCTCAGCTGGGTTACTAAAAATTATCTCTCCCAAGCGTTTGCGGTTCAGGGTACTGTCACTGTGCTGCACTTGTAAACCGTAGCGCTGATAAATCTGTTTCAGGATTGGTGAATCTGGTTGTACTGCTTCTCTGGCATAGATATCCGCATCTAAAATCGGTAGCCTATAGGTATCAGCTAGGTAATTCGATACAGTGGTTTTTCCCGTGGCGATACCACCGGTTAGACCAATGATGCGTTTTTGATTCATGGGCGTTAAGTATAAAATCGGTTGTGATATCAGGGATGCGATCGCACCTGTTGGTAACAAATCCCTGCTACCAGGTGAGGTGGTGGGTTACAGCGCAATTCATTGCCACCCTACAGTAGCTGAGGGCTGATATCATGTTAGGATAGTTACCCTTAATAAAAATCTCCCCCATCTCCCCATCTCCCACACTCCCCACACTCCCCACACTTCCCACACTTCCCACACTTCCCACACTTCCCACACTTCCCACACTTCCCGCGCCCCCGCCCCTAGATTATGGGTATTCAACCGGACTTGATATGAGTGGGTGAGTGGTTCAGTTTTCTTTTCTAAATCTCATCTAACTTTCATTTATTCGTTAGGGTGATTTCAGAATGGTAGTTCATTCTAATAATTAAGCAACTAAAGCAATGATTCAATTCATTTTTGATTACTAGGAGGAAGTGTTATGAAACGTCTGATTGTTGGTGGTTTATCCGTATTGTTAATGGCAGCAGCAACTCCGGCTGTGCAAGCAGAAACAACTGTTGTTAAACAAAAGTCTTTAAACAATGCTCTGGTCAGTCAACGAATAGCCTCTACTATCGCCACAGGAAGCTTTATCACCGTTGATAGAGGGCATCGCACTCAAGGAAATGTAAAGATTGTCAATGAAAATGGTAAACGCTATCTAGAATTCGATCAATCCTTTAAAACTGGTAGTGGCCCCGATGTGAATGTACTCCTGTATCGGAACAGCAGTGTACCTCGTAAAATTCGGCCACAAGACTATGTAACCCTCGCCCGAATCAAGCAATTCAGTGGTGCTCAACGGTATGCTATTCCTGACGACTGGAATCTTGACGAATTTGGCTCTGTAGCAGTTTGGTGTCGTCGCTTTAACATCACCTTTGGTTACGCTGCCCTATAAAAGAGGTACTTTCGTCCTGGGTTAATGGGAGTAGGGAGTAGGGAGTAGGGAGTAGGGAGTAGGGAGTAGGGAGTAGGGAGTAGGGAGTAGGGAGTAGGGAGTAGGGAGTAGGGATGCAGCGCAGTCAAAAGGAGCTAGTTACTCATCGCCCCATCGCTCAATCGCCCCATCTTCCCACACTTACCACACCTGTCACGCCTCCCATCTAGCGGTTTCTAGCCTAATGAGGTACACAGGATTTTTTCCCTGCTCCCTGCTCCCTGCTCCCTGTTCCCTGTTCCCTAAAACCCAATAATTTGTACCTCACCTAATTGAAAACAGCTATACTAACATTAATTAGCAATTAAGGATTGATTAACAACATTCTTATAAATTGGCGAAATTGCTGTTTTTCGCAGTGCTTTTTTCAAGGATTTATTCGTACTATTTAAAATAGTGATCCAGGTCTGACCAGGACATTCTAATTCATCGGCTAGACGGTCAATCAGTTGTTGGTCTTTAGTAGAGCTATTCGACTCCAAAAAATGACGCTCACGGCTGACACCGAGGATGTAATAGGGATTGTCTGGAAAAAATAGCACCACTTTGCGCACTAAATAAGCTTCTTTAATCTCAGGGTAACCAGCAAGTTGTTGTTGTAAGGCCGCTTCTACCTCAGCCGATAGTCCGTGGGGTTGAAAGCGATCGCCCTGACTGAAACCAGAGCGCTCTTCCTGTGCCAGGGTCAGTAATTCATGATGTTTGGCAGCTCTTTGACGATATTGGTCTGCTTCTGCGTCACGTCCTTGGCGTCTTAGAAACCCATAAATTGATTGAGTGCCACTCAAGACACTATCTGGGTCTCGTGCCATCGCCTGCTCCAGGTAATCAATACCAGCTTCATTATCTTGCGCGATTAAGATTTGCCCTAGTAAATAATTGGCGGATACATGGTCAGCTTGCCTGGTCAGTACTGACTTTAATAACGGGATTGCTTCTTGGGTGCCGACTAAATCTAATGTCCAACGAGCACGATTCCAGGCTTCCTCAACACTAAGGGGAGAGTGGGCAGCTTTTGCCTCTAAAGCTTCTAAGGATTGGCGTATCGCCTGAGCCTGGGTATAGTTTTGTCGCCATTGGTAATTGATAGTAGTGTGCCATTGACGCTCCAACTCTTGAGTCAGGGGTAGTAAAGCTTTACCCAAAAACTGCTCAGCTGCTGTTACTTTGACGAGTATGGGTAAGCTAGGCGTTGGCTTGAAGGGATATTTCAAGGCTTTTAGCCGTTCCAACAGACAAGGATGGGTATCGGCATAATGGGTTTGAGACATCAACGCTGACCTAATCCACTGTTGTTGCTGATTGGGTTCAATGGGACTAGAAAATGCCTTAGCTAAATCTTGCAAAGGGGTTTGTGGAGGATTGGGTTGATGGTAGGCTTGCTGATAAATGTCATTCCAGAAAGATTGTTCTAAGTACTGAGCTTTGACCTGAACACTCAGCAGCGCTTCGGCAACGTGCTGACTACCTGCTAACTCGGCAGCACAGCGGTCAGCTTCGTATTCATTAGCACGGGCAAGTACGAAAGAATAGGCATTGAAAAAGGGGGAATACCAATTAAAAAAGCCATGAAACAGCACTGTTGCTCCGGCATGTTGACTTTTTTCCAATTGTTGCCAAATCTGCTCCCAAGTTTGACGCAGTCGATAAATCCAGCCTGCAAAGGAACTGTGCTTGCCAGATAGATGTCCCAATTCATGGGCAAGGACGGCTCGAAATTGTCTAGGAGAAAGGGCTTGGAGTAAAGGCAGTCCTAAGATTAAGTAGTTTTGTTGCCATCCCAGTAAGCCCAGACGAGGAATCTGGACTACTGCTGCATTAAATTCGCTGGTCAGGAGAACATGGTGAAAGGAAGGAGCTTTTAGAGCTTGGGTCAACTCATCAATCAAGGCAAACAGGTTTGGGACTTGCTGGCGCTGTAGTTTTAATCCCTGGGGTGGTGGAAAACTCACCCATAGCGATCGCATAATCATCCAGGCTGGCACCAGCAAAATCATGATCAGTTGAACCATGCCACGATTGATCCGACCACTGTAGTAAATCAACAGTACTACTAGTCCGAGGACTCCTAACAATCCTGCCAAGACCAGAAAAATGTAGGCATAACCCAGTGCAGCTAGAAGTCCTACACGCAGCTTATAATTATCGGGATATTGTTGGGCATAATCTTCGAGTTTCTTGACTAAGGTATCAAATTCTTCGTTTGTCATGGGTTAATCTCCTATTGACTCAGTCTCTTTGACCCAGTCTCTAGTTATAGTTAGCCCAAGTTGGTAGTCTTCTTGATCAAGAAAACGCCTTTTAGACAATTAAATTTATTTGACAATTTAATTATTTCCCCAATTTCCCCGCAAAGATCAGGTAACACTTAACCCAACGCTCTAGAATAACAGTGAACACTAGGGGTAAGCCAGAACAGTAACGTGCAGCTAAAGCAAGTCATTATTATTCACAAAGCTGGAGACTCCCAAGGAAAACGTTGCGCAGAAAAATGCGCTCGGGAGTTGGAAACACGCCAGTGCAAGGTTCTGATCGGACCTAGTGGCGCGAAAGATAATCCCTACCCAGTCTTTTTAGCTTCTGCCACCGAAGCCATTGATTTGGCAGTGGTTCTCGGGGGGGATGGGACAGTATTGGCAGCCGCAAGACATCTGGCTCCGGAAGGAATACCAATTTTGGCAGTAAATGTTGGAGGTCATCTGGGATTTCTGACCGAACCCATCGAAGAATTTAAAGACACTGAGCAAGTTTGGGACCGACTATTAGAAGACCGCTATGCAGTTCAGCGGCGGATGATGTTAGAGGGGGCTGTGTTTGGGGGAAACCGCACTGACATTACACCAGTTAGCGATCGCTTTTTGGCACTCAATGAAATGTGTGTCAAACCTGCCTCTGCCGATCGGATGATTACCTCAATTCTGGAAATGGAAATTGATGGACAAATAGTGGATCAATACCAAGGGGATGGACTAATTGTTGGCACTCCCACTGGTTCCACTGGCTATACTGTTTCCGCTAATGGTCCAATTTTGCACGACTCGATCGAAGCGATCGCAGTCGCACCGATTTGTCCGATGAGCCTTTCCAGTCGTCCTTTCGTCCTCCCCTCTGGCTCTGTTGTCAGTATCTGGCCCTTGGGGGATTATGAGCTAAACACTAAACTCTGGATGGATGGTGTGCTCGCAACCTCTATTTGGCCTGGACAACGAGTGGACGTGCGTAGAGCAGATTGTCAGGCTAAGTTCATTATCTTACGGGAACAGTATTCCTATTACCAGACCTTAAGGACTAAGCTTCAGTGGGCTGGTACGAGAGTCACCTATAGTAACAACCACCGCAATTGATTCACCTGGTTAGTTAATTGGGAAATGGGGAGATGGGGAAATGGGGAAATGGGGAGATGGGGAGATGGGGAGATGGGGAGATGGGGAAGTCTGGGGAGTTGCTAGTGGTGCTTCAGGGGGTCTCGCCGTCATTTTCAACCTCGTAGCCAGGGTTGGGAAAGGCTGCCCCGTAACGCACCACTGGGTCAAACAGCAAAATTTCAAAAATAAATCATAACGGAGGTTAAACGGTGGGATTTCTGAGTATTCTACCAATCAGCAATGCCCACTTGCTAGAATTGACTAGATTAACTTTATTAAGAATTAGATAAAAATGACGAATTTGGAAGCAACGCAAGTTGACGGAATTCCAGAGACTAAAATTCCTAAGACAATAGAGCAAATCTCTTCTTCATCGATTTCAAAACCTTCAGTTTTAATAAGCCTAGGTTCTTATTTATTCCTGGCTGCTGGGGTTGGGGTCGGAATTGCCTCTATTTTTATCTCACACCGTCAAATTTTGCTAATCGTTAGCGCTGCTTGTTTTGCCGTTTTTATATTTATGTTTCTAATTAATAAACAATTGTGGCAAGACTATAAAGAAGCTAATCATGAGTTTCAACTGCTCAAAAAATCTAAACTGTGTAGTGGGCTCTGGTGCGGTAATAATTCCACGGAGAATAACCCGATAACTTTAGCGATAGAAAAAGCTCTAAACTATAGCCAGGAGTTGATTGACGATTATAAAAAGACCCGCAAGACCTCCCGAAATGCTTACTATGTTGCCCAAATGTTAACCATTATTTTATCGGGAATAACACCAATTTTAGTCTTGCTAGACAAGTTAGAAACTGGTTCTGCATTACTAAAGTGGCTCCCGGTAATCTTTCCAGCTGTTGCATCTATTGTTGCTAGTGTCTCGACTTCCTTTCCATTTCAAGAAAATTGGATTGCTGCCAACACTACTGTAGAATTGTTAGAAGCCGAACAGGAAAAATTTGTCTTGGGAGTTACTCCAGCTTATCGCTTTTCTGATTCATCCGATGGTGCGCGACGTCAACAACAATCACAAAAGGCCATAGAACATTATATTGTTCAGGTGAATAAGATTCATCTCAAGCAAGTCCAATCTTCTAATGGCAATGACTCAGGGTCTAATGGAAATGAATCAGTAGAGGAGAAGAAAGCATAACTCCATCTTAAGAATGTAGAATGTAGAATGTAGAATGCAGAATTAAGAATGAAGAATGCAGAATTAAGAATGCAGAATTAAGAATGGTGAAGCTAGAAGCTAGAAGCTAGAAGCTAGAAGCTAGAAGCTAGAAGCTAGAAGCCAAAAGCCAGAAGCCAGAATGGTGAATTCTAAATTCTAAATTCTCTTCAATTCTAAATTCTTAATTCTCAATTCTTCATTCTAAAAAATCGGTACTGATGGGTCAGCTACAGACACTCGCACCCGCTTTCCTACGGGTAACTGAGTGCTAAGGTTGGTGCGAGCGTGGAGTTTGGTGCCGGAAGCGGTTTGTAAACAGTAGCGGTATTCACGACCTAGGAAATGTCGGTCTTGAATCACTACGGTGGAGTTATCATCAGGGTTGAGAAGAACATTTTCTTCCCGAAGCATCAGCTCCCCTTCCTCCAGCTGATCCAGTTTAGTATTAAGTATGGAGTCATTGACTCTGATGGCAAAAGAGCCTACTTCTGTTTCCCATAGGTCTCCTCTGCGTTGGGCTGGTAAAAAGTTGGCTTGGGTGACGAATTCTGCTACAAAGCGAGAGCTGGGATTGGTATAGATTTCTTCTGGTGTCCCCAATTGCTCTAATCGACCAGAACGCATGACTCCCACTTGGTCGGATATAGACAAAGCTTCTTCTTGGTCATGGGTGACAAAAATAGCAGAGGTGCCGGTTTCTTTGAGAATAGCTCGCACTTCCTGACGCAACCGCAGACGCACTTGGACATCGAGATTGCTGAGGGGTTCATCCAATAGAATTAATTTAGGTTGCGGGGCTAAGGCACGGGCTAGGGCTACTCGCTGCTGCTGACCACCAGAGAGTTCGTGGGGATAACGTTTGCCCATGCCAGCTAATCCGACTAATGCGATCGCATCTTCCGTATTACCCTTGACACAGACACCACTCTTCTGTTTCCGATTCTGCTTAAGCCCAAACGCCACATTCTCTGCCACCGTCAGGTGAGGAAATAGAGCATAGTCTTGAAAGACCATACCAGTATTGCGCTGTTCTGGTGGTAACCAATACCCTGGCCCAGTCACTTTCCGTCCTGCCAATACCACTAGTCCCGCTTGGGGTCGCTCAAACCCAGCTACAATCCGCAATAATGTCGTTTTGCCACAGCCAGATGGCCCCACCAATCCCAGTAAATCCCCTTCATACAGGGTAAACGACACATTCCCCACTGCTGGCTCAGTGGTTTGATCAAAGTGTTTAGTAATCCCTTCTAAATGTAGAATTGCTGGTTTTGTCATGAATGGATCTTAAAGGTATTCTTTTAAGGTTTAAGGTTTAAGGTTAATTAGTTGTTCGCGTAGCGTGGCCAAAGGCCAAGGTTGTTCGCGTAGCGTGGCCAAAGGCCAAGGTTGAGTAGACCTGCAGGATCAGTAGTTTAATCTGAGTTATGGAAAGCTGACGGCTGACCGCTGAGGGCTGAATGCTGACCTACTACTTAAAGTTTCTCCTTGCGCCTTTTGCTAGGAAGCCGCCAGGAATCATCGAGCCAGGATATTAACTCCTGGCGCGGAAGGGTTAGCTGTCTAAGGATACTCCAAATTTGAATCAAAGCCGTGACATTATCGATTTCAGCTCTCAAGGGCTGGTCAGTCTGACAGTGACAGGGAATCTCTAGGTCTTGCAAGCGCCGATAGACTTGCCATCGGTCTCCCCAGTTGATCTCAATCACCTGACTGGCCTCTGATTCAGATATAGATGGATCCATAATCAATAATGAAATAGTTTTTTATTAAAAGCTGGAACCAAGCTGCCTTGGTTAAGAGAATATTTGAGCAGCCAGGGATTAGTTATTGCTAATCCTCCCAGACTAGTTTAGTCTATTTAGGTTTCAAATGCAAAGCTTTCTCAACTAATTTACAAAAAAACTATTATTAGGACTTACGAAGTTTACTGGGTTTTGCCCCCCTGCCCCCCAATTTTGGGGGGTAATGATGTCAAAGTCCCCCAGAATTGGGTGATTTAGGGGGCAATTGCGTAGGAAGTTGAGTTGTTTTTGCCCCCCTGCCCCCCAATTTTGGGGGGTAATGATGTCAAAGTCCCCCAGAATTGGGTGATTTAGGGGGCAATTGCGTAGGAAGTTGAGTTGTTTTTGCCCCCCTGCCCCCCAATTTTGGGGGGTAATGATGTCAAAGTCCCCCAGAATTGGGTGATTTAGGGGGCAATTGCGTAGGAAGTTGAGTTGTTTTTGCCCCCCTGCCCCCCAATTTTGGGGGGTAATGATGTCAAAGTCCCCCAGAATTGGGTGATTTAGGGGGCAATTGCCTAAGTCTTGATTATTTCAACAGTTACTAGTCAGACAATAGCACTGGAAGACCGTTAAATGGGGTGATTAGGAGATGGAAAGATCTAGGGCAAGGGGTAGGAACACTTATAGGGAATTTTGTCAACTAAAATCATAACTACAATCACAACCACACCATTTGATGTAGGGTGGGCAGTGCAGCAGAGCAATCAGCTCAGCTCCCGATCCCATCCCAAAGCACTGCCCACCAACTCAGCCGATGTAGGGTGGGCAGTGAGATGTAGGGTGGGCAGTGCCGCAGAGCAATCAGCTCAGCTCCCCATCCCTTACCAAGGCACTGCCCACCAACGGCCCGCCCCAACATATATTGAAACTGGCAAGATGCCAGTTCCACGCCTGATGCCCATTCCACTGGCTGAGCATAGCAGTAGAGCGGGCATCCTGCCCGCCCCAACATATATTGAAACCTGCCCGCCCCAACATATATTGAAACTGGCAAGATGCCAGTTCCACGCCTGATGCCAGTTCCACCAAGCCCATTCCACCACTGCCCAGCTAGAATAAATCACAAGGGTGCAATATAATTCAAACTTCATACAAGATCCTTACGATGATCAATTGGGATCCCTATCTAGCATCAATCCGTGACACCTACGCCCAATGGTGGCAAGTTTATACCCTCACTGATGTCGAAGGCCGCAAGCCCAAGCAGCAGCAACCAACCCCTGTGCTGTTTAACTTTAACCTGATGGTGCAAACCATCAAGTCGGAGCAGCCACAAAGAGACGAAAATCGGGAAGAAGACGAAAATCGGGAAGAAATTGAGCGCTTGCCTGTGCTAGAAGGATTGCGCAAGTATGCTGCTGACCATGTCTTACTAGTGGGACGTCCCGGTTCGGGCAAATCCACTGCCTTAGTGCGATTGTTGGGGGATGAGGGAATACCAGGGAAAATTCCGGTGCTGGTCGAACTGCGATACTACCAGACATCGGTGCTGGAGTTAGTGCGGAATTTTCTGAAACGCCATGGTGTACTCCTCGACTCTACCGAGATTGGCCTACGGCCACGCTACGCGATCGAAAGACTATTGTTTGAAGGACAATTCTGGTTACTGATCGATGGGGTAAACGAGCTACCGTCAGACGCAGCACGCTCGGATTTGACTCAGTTTCGGCAGAATTACCAGAAGACTACTCCCATGATTTTCACCACTAGGGATTTAGGGGTGGGTGGTGACTTGGGGATTCAGAAGAAGTTGGAAATGCAACCCTTGAGTGCAGAGCAAATGTCGGAGTTTGTCCGAAAGTATTTGCCACAACAGGGAGAGCAGATGCTTGAGCAGTTGGGGGTACGGTTACGGGAATTTGGCCAAACCCCCCTACTATTGATGATGCTATGTGATCTGTTTAAGTCTCTAGGCAAGGTACCGTCGAATCTGGGGTTAGTGTTTCGCTCATTTACCGAGCTTTATTCTAAGCAAATCAAGCAAGATGTTAAAGTTTCCGATCAATCAAGAAAATTTTGGCCTGACCTGCTGCAACAGTTAGGGTTTGTAATGACAACAGGGGATAACCCCGATAAACCCGAGGAGATAAGCGTTGCTATTCCTAAGACAAAAGCCGAGGAAATTGTAACTAACTATTTACTTAAGAAGGCTGTTGTCAATCCTAATGTTTGCGCCAGGACTTGGCTTGATGACTTACTGAACCATCACTTGATTCAACAATCAGGAGATTTGATTGAGTTTCGACACCAAATGATCCAAGAATACTATACAGCAGAATATTTATTGAAGCAATTACCAAGTATCAGCGATCAGGAGTTGCAACAGAACTATCTCAATTATTTGAAATGGACAGAACCTCTGGTGCTGATGCTGCAATTGGTAGATGATAAAGTCCAAGCCCAGCGTGTTGTCACGTTAGGGTTAGCAGTGGATTGGCAACTGGGAGCCAGGTTAGCAGGAGCAGTAAAACCGGAGTTTCAGAAGCAGACTGTTGAGTTGGTGGCTGGGTTAAAGGTTCCGAAATTTTTTAAGGTTGAGCTGTTGGAAATAACTGCATCAGAAAAAGCCATACCTGAGCTAAGTAAATACTTGGATCATGACCACCCTGATGTGCGTAGGAGTGCGGCAGAAGCTCTGGGAGAAATCGGGACAGAAGCCACAATTAACCCGTTAATTAAATTGCTGGATGATGACCACCCTGATGTGCGTAGGAGTGCGGCAGATGCCCTGGGAAAAATCGTGACAAAAGCCACAATTAACCCGTTAATTAAATTGCTGGATCATGACCACCCTGATGTGCGTAGGAGTGCGGCAGATGCCCTGGGAAACATCGGGACAGAAGTGGCGATTGACCCCTTAATTAAATTGCTGGATGATGACCACCCTGATGTGCGTAGGAGTGCGGCAGAAGCTCTGGAAAACATCGGCACAGAAGCTGCCATAGAACCCTTAATTAAATTGCTGGATGATAACCACTATGATGTGCGTAGGAGTGCGGCAGAAGCTCTGGGAAACATCGGGACAGATGTGGGGATTGACCCCTTAATTAAAATGCTGCATGGTAACGACTCTAATGTGCGTAGGAGTGCGGCAGAAAATTTGGGGAAAATCGGGACAGAAGCCACCATCGATTCGTTAATTAAATTGCTGAATAATGACAGCTATTTGGTGCGTAGGAGTGCGGCAGAAGCTCTGGAAAAAATCGGTACAAAAGCCACCATCGACCCCTTAATTAAATTGCTAGATGATCACGACTCTGATGTGCGTAGGAGTGCGGCATATGCTTTGGGAAACATCGGGACAGAAGCCGCCATAGACCCCTTAATTAAATGGCTGGATGATGAGAACTCAGATATGCGTAGAAGTGCGGCATATGCTTTGGGAAAAATCGGGACAGAAGCCACCATCGACCCGTTAATTAAATTGCTAGATGATCACGACTCTGATGTGCGTAGGAGTGCGGCATATGCTCTGGGAAAAATCGGGACAGAAGTGGCGATTGACCCCTTAATTAAATTGCTAGATGATAACCACTATGATGTGCGTAGGAGTGCGGCATATGCTCTGGGAAAAATCGGGACAGAAGCCGCCATCGACCCCTTAATTAAATTGCTGGCTGATCACGACTATTCTGTGCGTAGAAGTGCGGCATATGCTCTGGAATAAATCGGGACAGAAGCCACCATAGACCCCTTAATTAAATTGCTAGATGATAACCACTATGATGTGCGTAGGAGTGCGGCATATGCTCTGGGAAAAATCGGGACAGAAGTGGCGATTGACCCCTTAATTAAATTGCTGGCTGATCACGACTCTTCTGTGCGTAGGAGTGCGGCAGAAGCTCTGGGAAAAATCGGCACAGAAGCCGCTATAGACCCCTTAATTAAATTGCTGGATGATGACGACTCTTGGGTGCGTAGAAGTGCGGCAGATGCTCTAGGAAAAATTGGCACAGAAGCCACCATCGACCCCTTAATTAAATTGCTGGATGATGACGACTCTCGGGTGCGTAGTAGAGCGGCAGATGCTCTAGGAAAAATTGGCACAGAAGCCGCTATAGACCCCTTAAGTAAATTGCTGGATGATGACGACTCTTGGGTGCGTAGTAGTGTGGCATCTGCTCTGGGAAACATCGGGACAGAAGCCACCATAGAGCCTTTAATTAAATTGCTGGATGATCACGACTATTATGTGCGTATTAGTTTGGCATCTGCTCTGGGAAAAATCGGGATAGAAGCTACTATTCCTAAACTGATTAATCTCCTGAAAAAAGAAGAATTGGCAGCAACTAATAATAAACATACTGTTCAGGAAACCATCAATGCCCTTAACGCCATTCAAGAGCGCTACCAAATCTACAACCCAATCTATAGTCCCAAACCTAATCCCAAACCCGATCCTCCCAAAGCGACTCAAACCATGTACATCCTCCACCTCTCGGACCTCCACATCACCAGCCCTGAGCAAGCTACCCTTTGGTCAAACCAACTCGCCCAAGACCTAATCCAAGACCTTCAAATCCCTCACCTTGATGCTCTGATCCTCTCCGGTGATATCGCGAATTATTCCACTCCAGAGGAATACCAGGCTGCACAACAATTTCTCCACAACCTCCGCCAAGACTTCACCCTAGACCCGAAGCAAATTGTTCTAGTTCCCGGTAACCATGACCTCAATTGGAAACTAGCAAAGCGGGGTTATCAGTTATTGGATCTCGAAGAGTACCATGGTGAACTCAAAGAGGGTTACTACATCAAAGGTGAAGATGTGATTCGAGTCCGAGATGAAGCCAAATACCAACAACGGTTTGCCCACTTCAGCGAATTCTATCAAGCCATCAAAACTGAACCCTATCCCCTCGACTATGACCACCAAGCTATTATCGACCATTTCCCAGAGCAAAACTTGCTGATCCTAGGACTAAACTCGGCTTGGCAACTGGATCACCACTTCAGAGACCGTGCTAGCATCCACTCCGGTGCTCTAAGCAATGCCCTGACCGACATTCGCCGTAACCCAGACTACCGCAACTGCCTGAAACTAGCGGTTTGGCACCATGCCCTCCATAGTGCTGGAAGCGATAGGATTACTGACCAAGGATTCATGGAACAACTCGCCCAAGCTGGATTCCGCTTCTTCCTCCACGGACACATCCACAGAGCCGAAACCAGCCTTTTCCGTTACGACCTCAGCCCCAGTGGGCGCAAACTCGACCAAATTGGTGCTGGCACCTTTGGGGCACCCACCAAAGAACTCATACCCGGTTATCCTTGGCAATATAATCTACTGAAAATTAAGGATAATCAGCTCACTGTCTACACTCGCCGTCGGGAAGAAATCAATGGTGCTTGGAAACCTGATTCACGGTGGACTCAGGGTCCAGGAGTTGGTGGTTTGGATTATTATTCTATTGAGTTGTAGGAAGTAGGGAGTAGGGAGTAGGGAGTAGGGAGTAGGGAGTAGGGAGTAGGGAGTAGGGAGTAGGGAGTAGGGAGTAGGGAGTAGGGAGTAGGGAGTAGGGAGTAGGGAGTAGGGAGTAGGGATTAAGCGCAGTTTTGCCTACTGATCCAATAAGTATATATAGCCCATTGAAAACTACTGTATTAAGGCTTAGCTAATTCAGCTAGATAATCCCTAACTAACACTTCAATTAGCAATGGATCTAAATTGCCATGGTGAAATTTGATAGCTAAAGGCACCGTTAGTCTTTGCTGATTTTCGTAGTAGGTTCGCTTTCCAAAGTAGAAAAAACTCTGGGTACTTTCACGACCTGTCTGTATAGCAAAACTTAGAAAATCCAAGCCAGGAAGATTACCAACAAATTGACCCAGTTGGTAAGCATAGGAGCTATCCTTATTATTGGGCAATATAGGATTAGCGAAAATACTGTCTTTGCTATTTCTGTATAGTTGGGAAAATTCAAGCCATCCTAATTTTGTGGCATTATTAATGATCATCTCTACAAATCGAACTTTGCCTCCCACTGCTGTCGGACAAAATAATGGTGGATTATTAATTTGATACCATTTCTGGTTAATAAATCTCCACCAAAAAGGAGGATGTTTTTTCAGCGCTTTAAGTAATTTCCAGATTAAGAAACACGTAAAGGTTGAATAGTCATTTTTAAAATTATCCTTATAATTAGTTTCCGCATCGGTTAAGTCTAATCGTAAGGTAATATCTAAATAAGGATTTATTACCTTTGTTTCGTCTATAAAAAGGTCTAGTGCCCAGCCGATATAACTATTTTTGTATTGATCAGTATCTAAGGGGATAGCGTCGTATTTGTCTAAATAGTAATTTAAATCGTCCATGATTTACAGCGGTTGCAATTGGGTGAGGTACAAATTCTTGGGTTTTAGGGAGCAGGGAGCAGGGAGCAGGGAGCAGGGAGCAGGGAGCAGGGAGCAGGGAGCAGAGAAGAGGGAACAGCGGATCTGGGAATAGGGAAAAAATCCTGTGTACCTCATTGCTATGATAAACGCTATATCATTTAAGGCTAATAGTATTTTAGTAAAGTCAAGCTATCTGCCCATTCGCGCACACGGTTATGGGCTACTGATGAACCTTCACGACGATAAGCTTCCAGGGCTAATATACTTTGCTGAACCATTTCCTCTTCAGTCAGAGGTTGAAAATTTAATCCTGAGTCTATCTCTCCGTAATCAAAGGATTCTTCTGTTATTTGGTTGGATTGATTGGTCATTAATTTTTCAAAATATTCTAAGTTACTAGATGTAATTATAGCGTTTATTGCAGTTATGAGGTACAATTATAAACTTCAAAGTCCCCCTTATTAAGGGGGATTTAGGGGGATCGCTTTGTACCTCATAAGTCGTAGAATTGCTATATAGCGTTGATCATTGCTATCAGCTACACATGATTTTTCCCTCTTCCCTTTTCCCTACTCCCTACTCCCTACTCCCTGCTCCCTTTTACAAAGTGTTTAATTTAGTAAAACAAGTAAGGAAAAGAAAAAAATAGCCGTAGAAATACTATCCACGGCTATTTCAACTCCACAATAAGTCAGTTGAAATCGCGATGTCACTAATTTCCCAAATCTAACCCGATGTGATCAGATTGGATTGGCCAAAGGTCACTTTGCCAAGGGGGGGAAACCCCCCCAGAAATTTAAGGTGTTATGGCAACAGCCAATACTTGGTTATGGTAGTCATCACTTCCCCGGGAACCTCAGTTTGCTCCAGAGGAGTCCATTCAGCAATCTCCGCATAGCCTAGGGAATAAAGCATCTGCATGCTATAGATTACGGCTTGACGAGAACCTTTTAAGACGTGCTGAGCAGGTTGTTTGTTGAAATTTCGGGAAAATTTTTTGGACATCACTAAAAAATCTAACTCATCGGGTTTGTATTGATTATTGTAATGATTATAAATTATTTTGTCAAGGGTTTTAGAAAAGTTTTTTTTGGGAGTTTTAGGGGAATAAAAAATTAAGAATTAAGAATTAAGAATTAAGAATTAAGAATTAAGAATTAAGAATTAAGAATTAAGAATTAAGAATTAAGAATTAAGAATTAAGAATTGAGAATTAAGAATTAAGAATTAAGAATTGAGAATTGAGAATTGAGAATTAGGAATTGAGAATTGAGAATTAAGAATTGAGAATTGAGAATTAAGAATTAAGAATGTAGAATTAAGAATTAAGAATTAAGAATGTAGAATTAAGAATTGAGAATTAAGAATTAAGAATGTAGAATTAAGAATTAAGAATGTAGAATTAAGAATGTAGAATTAAGAATTAAGAATTGAGAATTAAGAATGTAGAATTAAGAATTAAGAATTAAGAATTAAGAATGTAGAATTAAGAATTAAGAATTAAGAATGTAGAATTAAGAATTAAGAATGTAGAATTAAGAATTAAGAATTAAGAATTAAGAATTAAGAATGTAGAATTAAGAATGTAGAATTAAGAATTGAGAATTGAGAATTAAGAATTGAGAATTAAGAATTAAGAATTGAGAATTGAGAATTGAGAATTAGGAATTGAGAATTGAGAATTAAGAATTGAGAATTAAGAATTGAGAATTGAGAATTTAGTGCGTAGTGGCGTGGCACAGCTAAAATAGTGCAATAGATTTTTGCTACCCATCTTCCCGCGCCCCCGCCCCACACCCCCCGCGCCCCCGCCCCACACTCCCCCATCTGTTTTTAATGCATCAAATTAAGCTTGCCACGGCAGTAGGGTGCGTTAGGGGCGGGCTCGCCCTAATTTTAAACACCGAGTGCCAATGTTGGGATAGCCCGCGCCGTAACGCACCACCAAGTAGAATGTAGAATTGAGAATTTAGGGGGTTGCTGAATTGAAGTATGAATGCTCAATCATCTGATTGTAGTCAAGCCTCCTAAATCCCCATCTTTAAAAAAGCGAAGCATCCGCTAATTACCCCCAAAATTGGGGGGCTAGGGGGGCTCAATCATACCCAGAATCAGCAACGCCGAATTTAGGATTCTGCATTCTGCATTCTTAATTCTCAATTCTTAATTCTTAATTCTTAATTCTTAATTCTTAATTCAACAATTACTTACCAAATCCCCGTCCCTGTATTGGTAGACTCTGAAGAGATACACTGGTTTAATTGTTCACGTAATGTATCATGATCTAAATCTTGTCCAATCAGCACTAATTGATTTTTTGGTTCACCTTTCCACTCATCATCTTCAATAGAGAAACGCTTACCACTGAGGTGGAATATGTGACGGTGAGGACTTTGATCAAACCAGAGAATTCCCTTAGCGCGGAACACATTAGAGGGTAACTTATTGTCTAGGAAATCCTGAAACTTCCGAAGCCCTAGGGGCTTGTCACTCTCGAAAGAAAGGGAAGTGAATCCGTCATTTTCTAGGTGATGGGAGTGATGGTGATGAGCGTGATCATGATCATGATGGTCATGATGGTCATGATGGTCATGATGGTCATGGTGGTGATGATCATGATCATGGTGATGATGGTGATCATGATGGTGATGATGGTCATGATCATGATCTGATGTTTTGCTGTCGAAATACTTATCGGACTCAAAGAGACCAACACTGAGAATTAAAGGAATTGGTACTTGGGCTTTAGTCGTTCTCAAAATCCTGGCATCAGTTTTCATATCTCTGATCCGGGTTTCCAAGTGGTCTACATTGGCTTGATCTACCAAGTCAATTTTGTTGAGGATAATAATATCCCCATAAGCAATCTGACTACTTGCCGCTTCACTATTAAATAGATCGAGACTAAAGTTTTCTGAATCTACCATAGTGACAATAGAATCAAGACGAGTCATATCTCGCAATTCTGTGCCCAAAAAGGTTAGCGCCACTGGTAAGGGGTCAGCTAATCCGGTGGTTTCCACCACTAAATAATCCAGCTTTTCTGGATGCTCCAATACGTTGTAAACTGCTTCAATTAAATCATCATTAATGGTGCAGCAGATACAGCCATTATTCAGGGCGACCATATTATCATCAGTATTGATAATCAGCTCATTATCAATACCAATTTCACCAAACTCATTAACAAGGACCGCTGTTTTGACGCCTTCTTGATTACTTAAGATATGGTTAAGGAGGGTGGTTTTGCCGCTACCCAGGAAACCAGTAATAATGGTAACGGGTAAGCCTTGTTTCGGGGCTTCCATCCCTTGACCAGATGGGGATTCAGTCGGTAAGGTTTGCATAAGGCAACTTGTGAAAACAGTTCAGAATCAAGATATACCAAGATATCGTATTTTATAACTATATCTATAGCCCACTGCTGGTGATTTTATCTTTTCTTTGTCATGACCCTACACCTTTACAATACCTTAACCCGCCGCAAGGAATCCTTTGAGTCATTGGAAACTGGTAAAGTCCGGATGTACTGCTGCGGCATTACGGTGTATGACTTGTGCCACTTGGGTCATGCTAGAACCTGTATTGTCTGGGATACCGCTCGTCGCTACTTACAATGGCGGGGCTATGATGTGAATTATGTCCAAAATTTTACAGATATTGATGATAAAATCCTGAACCGAGCCCGAAGGGAAGGCACCTCTATGGAGGCAGTGTCTGAACGCTTCATTGATGCCTATTTTGAAGATATGGCACGGCTGAATGTCCAAGAGGCTAATGCTTACCCTCGCGCGACTCATACCTTAGATGGAATCAAGCGACTGGTGTATGAGTTGGAACAAAAGGGCTATGCTTACCAAGCCGATGGGGATGTGTACTATTCAGTGCGTCGGTTTGAGGAGTATGGCAAACTGTCTGGCCGCAAGTTAGAGGATTTGCAAGCAGGAGCCAGTGGACGGGTAGATGTAGCTGACTCTATTGAGCATAAGAAGAAAGACCCCTTTGATTTTGCGGTTTGGAAAAGCGCTAAGCCAGAGGAACCCTCCTGGGAATCCCCTTGGGGACCTGGACGTCCAGGTTGGCATATTGAATGCTCAGCGATGGTGCGAGATATGCTAGGGGAAACGATTGATATTCATACTGGTGGCTCTGACTTGGTTTTCCCCCACCACGAAAATGAAATTGCTCAATCGGAAGCCGTAACTGGTAAGAGCCTAGCCCGTTATTGGTTACACAATGGCATGGTCAAGGTGGATGGAGAGAAAATGTCTAAGTCTCTAGGCAACTTTACTACCATCCGAGACTTACTCGACCGTCCCGTTGACCCGATGGCAGTGCGGCTATTTGTGTTAATGGCGCAATACCGTAAACCAATAGATTTTACTGATGATGCGATCGCATCTGCTACCAATGGCTGGCAAACTCTCAAAGAGGGCTTGCTTTTTGGTCATAACTATGGTATACAATTAGGATGGGATAACCAATCCCCCACAGCCACAGCCTCAAACTCCTTGCAGGTAGAAAAAACAATAGCGCAACAGTTTCAAGAAGCCGTAGATGACGACTTCAACTTTGCTGGAGGGTTAGCGGTATTGTTTGAAGTGGCCAAAGGGTTACGCCGGGAAGGCAATATCCTCGTACATCAGGGTAAAACAGAGACTCCTGCTTCAGAATTAGAGCAGCAATGGCGTAGTCTCCTGGAATTAGCCCAGGTATTAGGATTAGAAGCACAACCGGAAGAAGAAACTGAAGTTTCTACGGATGGATTGAGTGATGGGGAAATTGAGGCACTGATTCAGCAGCGGGCTGAAGCACGGAAAGCCAAGAACTTTGAATTAAGCGATCGCATTCGCGATGAACTGCAAGCTCAAGGGATTACGTTGATTGACCAGGGTGGTGGTGTTACCACGTGGCATCGCAATTAAGGCTGAATTGTGAAGACGGCAGCTGAATTGTGAAGGTATCGGCTGAATTGTGAAGACTGCGGGCTGAATTGTGAAATTAACAACTTGTTCGCCCTTGGTGCTCGGTGTAGGGAAGGTTGTGCAGAATGGTGAATGTAGAATGCAGAATGGTGAATGCACTACAATTGCCATGGGACTTTCTACCAGTTGAGCCACGACATAGCTTCGGGTTGACTCACACTTACTTCCCCAGTGGTTTCCCTGAGATACCGGACAGCTTTGGGGGAGGAGTTCGAGAGCTTCAAAGCTATTGGGGATGGCTGGTGGTTTAATTTCCATGGTTCCAAAATACTACTCATCTTTCCCCTTTTATCAACCCCAGCACCTGAATGCTTACATTGGAAACAGGGTAAACGCATCTTGTTGGGTAAGCGGGGATACTTCTCAATAAACCGGCCTTGTCTTGATGCAGTCGCTCATGGGGGAAACCACGCCAGTTGCTCATGGGGGGAACCACGCCAGTTGCTCATGGGGGGAACCACGGCAGTCGCTCATGGGGGAGACCACGGCAGTCGCTCATGGGGGAAACCACGGCAGTTGCTCATGGGGGGAACCCCCAAGACCGCACTGCCTCCCCAAGACCGCGCTGCCTCCCCAAGACCGCGCTGCCTCCCCAAGACCGCACTGGCTCCCCAAGACCGCGCTGCATCGCTATTGTGCTTATTGACAATGGCTTTTCCACATATAGTGTTTCTTGAATTTCCAAAGCACTATATATAAGATTGAAAAAATTAGATGGGTTTACCCTGACATTGGAGATGTCTAATGATTTACAATCATAACCGCAACAAAGACCAGTTGGAGCTTTCCGAGTTGCTCGATAAATTGGTTGATTAGTGCGATCGCTACTCTGTGCAGGGACATCACTTTTGGGAGGACAATATCATGTCAATCTCAGATAAAAATCAGGAACTAGAAATATTAACTTGTGATGATAAACTACTTTGGGATACATGGTTGTCAATGTTCCACTTTCCCACACTTACCGTCGCTGACGAACTAGGGCTTTTCTCTCTATTAGATCAAGCACCTGCAACCGCTCAAGAGGTAGCAAGAAACTTGTCTTTGGGGTCTCGTGCTACCGAAGGGCTTTTGGGAGTAATGGCATCACTAGGTTATCTTGTGCAGCTCAATGGAAAATTCCACCTTACCCAGGTATCACAAACTTTTTTACTCCCTCATAGTCCTTATTACTGGGGCGGCATACTACATTTCATACGAGAAAATCCTCTATCCCATTCCTCTCTCCTAGAAGCTTTTCAGAATGATAGGGCTAACATTTACAAGAAGAAGGATGTTTGGGAAACCCATGAAGTAGACGAAGAAAAAGCTAAAGCTTTTACCAGGCATATGCACAGTCAAACCGTTTCTCCTGCGATTGGTGCTGCAAGTAAAGGTGACTTTTCTAATGTAAAACATCTTCTTGATGTAGGAGGGGGTTCTGGTGCTTTTTGTTTTGCCTTAGCTCAGCGTTACCCTCAAATTCACTGCACTATTTTAGAATTACCAACAATATGCAAGATAGCCAAAAAATACATAGCAGAAGCTGGATTATCTGACCGAGTAGATACATGTGTGGGGGATTTTTTCAAAGACCCTTTTCCTGCTGGCTACGATGCCGTTTTATTCAGTAATATTTTTCACGACTGGGGATGGGAAAAATGTTTATACTTAGCCAAGCAAAGTTTTGAGGCCTTACCCAATGGAGGTCGAATTTATTTACATGAAATACTACTAGCAGATACTAAAGACAGTCCCCTAATTGCTACTTCATTTTCCCTGTGCCTATTTTGGGTTACTGAGGGTAAGCAATTTAGTGCAGCGGAGCTTGAGCAACTTTTGCAAGAAGCTGGGTTTGAAGAAATATTAATAGTTCAAACTTACGGTTATTACTCACTTGTTAGCGCTAGAAAACCATAAATTCCGACCACCTCCAAGGTCAAGGGCACCTTAAGCAAATTCTACACTGAAATTACTACCCAGTAAGGATTTCAGCTTGCATGTCACCCCCCCAGGGTTTTTTGTCTCAAGTTTGGCACCGGAAACTAGACTATCAGACCCCTAGCCATACTAAATGGTTTAGTTAAAAACGAGGGAGATCAATAACTGAAAGTCGTTTGGCTAACTTACTTTCTAACTTTCCACATCCCGTGAAAAGTCAGATTGTTAGTAGACATTCCACTCTTGTATAATTTTTTCTCTTTCTGAACTGTCCATTTGAGGTAAATCTTTCCCAAGTGCGTATTCCATTTGCGGTGAAATAGTTATTTCATGACTTTCGTCTATGGCTATGTGTTGATTAACTTGCTCTTGGGTTAAAATCCCTTTGGCTATATATGTTGATAATATTTCTCGGACAATCTTAAAAGCATTATAGGGAATTGATGTCAATTTTGACCCAGTAATGTGGATATACCTCCCCCCATTTTGATGTTTATACCTATAGCGAACCGGCTCATCATCTCGTTTAGCCGCCTCTAAATCATTAGCAGGTTGGCGACCTGGATAAACTTGAACGGCTTTCTTAAGCTTTACATCTTCAAGTTCTTTAGCCCAAGGAATCCACCTAGAAATACCATCTTTGATGGCTTTCATCATCTCTTTTTCACTCCTTCCCATTATCTGGGGCAAATTCTTATGCCATTGTTCATAAAACTGATTAGAATTTGTATCTATAGGAAAGTGTAATTCTGCTTGGTTATATTCTGGGCTATAAAACATGGCAATAAAATCATAACCAACTTTAATAATTCCTCCGTATTGACCTCGGATCAGTATAGTACTTGAAAAACTTTCTGCCAGTCCTGGTATTTGTGATTTAAGCCCTTCAGAAATCTTATATAATCCATATACTTTAAGCTTAGCTATATTCCCCTCTTTCTGTATTTCACCTTGAAGGGATGGACTAGGAATTTCTAAGCCTCCACCATAACCAGCATTGATTACGGTATCAAAATAAAGTTGGTTACTGTTTTTTATTTCTAACTCAAATTCATGGTCATTTATCCAAATACTTTTGACTCTAGTATTACCTTTAAAACTCAAGAAATTATTATTGATTAACAAGCCAATTAAGTTAATCATATGAGTACAATATTCCCCCATATTTAACACAGGCTGTTTAACTTTAACTGCTCCATAAAAAGTTCTTTTTGTGCTTTTATCAACCCAATTTTTTTCTTGATTTGTCGATAAACCTAGACTAGGTAAAAAATACTTGATACTCTCTTCATCTATTATTTCTGCTATTTCTTCTGGTTTGCCAAAAAAATTATCATATGGGTGTTTTATTAAATATTTTTTATAAACATCTCTCAGAAAAATAGCTACTTCTTTGAATGTTACTCCTTCTCGATTTATTGCCGTATTATTTGGCTCATTTGGAACCAAGTAATTTATCTGACTATCCCCAAAAATATAGTCGGGCATTAGCTTTCTAAATAAAACAGTTTGCTTAAACAACATTTCTAAGGTATTTCTGTGTCCTCCATAAATAAAGTGATGCAAAACACCTGTGTTGTTAGTCGAAGCACTTTTACTATTAAAGGGTTTTGATTCTGCTTCAAAAATGGTCACTTCAGCCAGTTCTAATCTAGCGAGAATAGATGCTATTGATATACCCATAGCACCCGCGCCAATAATTGCTATTTTTTGTTGCTCTTTTGGAGATATATGGAATGGTATTTTCGTTCTTGGCATATCTTCAACTTTGTAGTGAGACTCTGAGGGGGTGACATGAGCACTAAAAAGCTTAGTATATCATGGTAAATCCATCTAAATTTGTCTCAAAAATTACAGTTAAAAAGTAAACAATAGTATCAAAAATCTCTAATCAACCTATTGATTCTCAATAAGCCCAATTCCTTCTCAATTATTGGCCGTGTTATCCTTGGTCGATTTGAGAGTACTTTACATTCTGGTTCTGTATGTGGAACAGGCATCTTCCCCGTGGTGTGGAACGGGCATCTTCCCCGTGGTGTGGAACGGGCATCTTCCCCGTGGTGTGGAACGGGCCGGGCTCTCTCAACCGATGTTAAGAGGGGGAAAATCAAGGAGATCCCGTCCCTAACGCACCCTACACCATATTTTAAAATATGAGATTCTAAATTCTAAATTCTAAATTCTAAATTCTAAATTCTAAATTCTAAATTCTAAATTCTAAATTCTAAATTCTAAATTCTAAATTCTAAATTCTAAATTCTAAATTCTAAATTCTAAATTCTAAATTCTAAATTCTAAATTCTAAATTCTAAATTCTAAATTCTAAATTCTTATAGGTTAACTCAAAGTCAAATTCCAGACCAAATTGTACCATTCTGGATTGATATAGAGCATCAAAAATACTAGTCTCTTCTGAAGAAAAGTGGTTTTTCCAATCTCCGACAATTCCTTTGCGCATATGTTTGGGAATACCTTCTCGCTGAGGCACCCAATCCAGATTAGCTTTGGGATTGATTGCCATTGCCGAAAAGTCACTGGCGGCAACCACAGTATCTAGTAAATCTGAGGTTAAAGGAATATCGATAAAGCTAGCAACATCAGTAACGACTTGAGCTAAATCCTTTTTCATGTCTTCGTACTTGACAAACATGACATTATCTGAATGTTGGCTCGCTTTCCACCAGTCAAATACATGATCAAATATTGAGCCATAGGCAACCTTGCCTTCACGATATAGCGTAATAAATTCGCTCCAACTCCCCTCGTATCCCATTTTGCTCAATGCATGATAATAATAAGAAACAGCATTATCCTTAGGATTGCGAGCAACATAAATATACTTTGCTTTAGTTTCGCCAAACATTGGCATCAAAGAAAAGGGTAAATGAGTGTGAAAGTAACGGCGATCGCCAGGAGTTTTAATCAGATTCTCTAAACCTCCATAACGAGTTGCTGCACCTTCTAACCAAGGCACTGCTTCACTCAATACTTTGTCCCCTTGCTCTCCATTGTTAGCAAGCAAGTGAACAATCTGCTCCATCCATGTTGTACCAGATTTAGGATAGGCGACAACAAAGGTATCCCGATCCCCCACTCTAAAGTCCTTAAGGGCATCCATTTCCTTCTGGGTAATGAAAGCTGGAAAGACAATTAGACCTTGTGGATTCTTACCGTCTTTAACCAGTGCTTGCTTATAGTCTGCCATGTATTACAGGCTCTTCCGTACTTGTTATGCTAAATAAACAGTATTTCACAGGGAACAGCGGATCACCGGAACAGGGAACAGCGGATCACCGGAACAGGGAACAGCGGATCACCGGAACAGTGGTCAGAGGCCGTATTCAGAAAATTTTGTGAGTTGAATAGCCTAATTTTACCTGTACAGTAAGCTTTCTGAGTTTCTTAACTGGAAATTTAGCATAAAATGTACTTAAGACCCCGCATTTATCACAAATTTAGCGATCGCAAACGCTGAAAGCTTTATTAAATCTGGGCTTGACCGTGATCAAAATGAAGATAAAAAAACAACACACTGTTTAAACCCTTACTATGTTTGGATTTGACGGGATTTGGGCTACAGCTCCTAAAACTATCTTTGTGATAAATCCGGGAGCTACTTTTGCCGTATCTGGTTAGAACCTGCAATAGTTATAGTTATCAGCATTAGTTTTGACAATTACGGATAAAATCCAATGACAAATTATGTTTATATAGCAACAAGCTTAGATGGATTTATCGCTACAATTGATGGCGGATTAGATTGGCTAGAAGAAATACCTAACCCCGAACAAAGTGATTATGGATATGCTGAGTTTATGAAAAGCATAGATGCCATAGTGATAGGAAGAAAAACCTTTGATAAAGTTTTAAGTTTTGGTGAATGGGTTTATCATAAACCCGTTTTTTTATTAAGCAATAGTTTAACGAAACTTCCAGAACAAAATTTTGGTAAAGCAGAAATTGTTCGTGGAGATATAAAAAAAATAATTAATCAGTTGAATCAAAAGGGATATACAAATCTTTACATAGATGGAGGTAGAGTCATACAAAGTTTTCTTCAAGAAGACCTTGTTGATGAAATGATTATTACTCGCGTTCCAATTCTTTTGGGAAAAGGCGTTCCTTTATTTGGGACGCTAGAACAACATCTTAAATTCCGACACAAAAAAACTGAAATATATAATGATACTTTGGTCAAAAGCTACTATATAAGAGACACAAACCGGGGAGATAACAGATAACCTGGTTTGTTAACTTGCTACGGATTCTGCCATTAGTCCAATGAAACTTAGACAATCGTTTATCTGGGGAATTTCCTTGGGATTGCTTGCCCTTTTGGGAATTACTTGGCTGATTATCAATCAAGACAATCCTCTCGAACAGTTACGGGAAACAAAAAAGTGTCAAAACTGTAATTTAGCAGGGCTAGAACTTGCCAGAGAGGATTTAAAAGGAGCGAATCTGGAAAAGGCTAATTTAGAAGGGGCTAACTTAGCGGGAGCTAATCTAGAAAAAGCGAATTTGGTAGGGGTCAACTTAGAAGGGGCTAACCTAGAAAACGCTAACCTGGAAAAAGCTAACCTCAGTGGGGCTAATCTCCGTAGAGCTAATCTGAAAAAAGCTGACCTTCTTTGGAGCAACCTCACACAAGCTAACTTAGAACAAGCTAATCTCCAAGAAGCCAACTTATCACATCTTTCCGCCAAAACAATTAAACTCGAAAGAGCTAACCTCAGGGAAGCTAATTTATCAAAAGCCAATCTAGTCGGGATTAATCTTAGTGGAGTTAACCTAGAGAAAGCGAATCTCCAAGAAGCAAATCTGGCTTATCTGGAGATAAGTGCTTCATTGCCCATCGATCACTATTTAATAAGTGCCAATCTCAGGGGGGCTAACTTGATGGGAGCGAATCTTGAACGGGCTGACTTAAGGGGAATTGACCTCTCCGATGCCAACCTCTCCTACGCCAGCCTCAAGGGAGCACAACTAGACTATACCTTAGAGCTTACTGATTGGGGTTATCCCGACAAAGTTTACCGTGCCAACCTCAAGGGGGCGAACTTAAGCAATACTATTATGCCTGATGGTAGCACCCATCAATAGGGATACTCTTATATCAAGTCAGGTTGAATACCCATAATTACAGGGAGGGTGGGGAGATGGGGAGATGGGGAGATGGGGAGATGGGAAGGTTTAATTTTAGCGATCGCGTTTACTGATCAACTTACGATTTATTTTATCGAAACTTCACATAATCTTGCTCTAAGCTTTACATTTCTTGACGAAATAATATTCACAATTCATTTAATATTCCTTTAAACAACCCGAGAAGCGGTCTGGGGCAGCAGCAAATTGCATAGATGTGATCAGCTTATGCTGATGCGCATCGCCCAATCCCATCCCCTAAAGACAGGATTAAATCCCCAGAATTGTTTAATTTTATTAAGAAAACCCCAAAAAGACGGTTTTTGTTCACCTTTGGTGTAACCTATCCCTAAGCTTCGGCTAATTTTCTGTATATATTAGCACATTTTGAAATACCGATACGCCTGGTTAAGGCAATTATCGGTGGTTGCTCTATATCCAGAAGCTAGTCAAGCGTAAATAGTAAATTTAGTCTATTACTAATAAAACTATGAACCAAAACAAGCGTCAGGCATACTGGCGTGCCAACATCGCATTAATTCGGAATCTCTTAATTGTTTGGGCATTCGTATCGGTTGTATGTAGCATTCTGCTCGTAACATTACTAAACAATGTCAGTGTAGGGAATATTCCCCTAGGCTTCTGGATGGCACAACAAGGTAGTATTTTTACCTTTGTCGTTTTAATTTTTATCTACGCTATACAGATGGATAAAATTGACCGTAAATACAAAAAGTAATGTTTACTATTGGCAACTAAATTGTAAAATAAATGGCTTTGCTTAACTAAGGTATACTATCAATTATAGTTGTTTATACTTAGCAAGTATAACTGACAATTTAGGAATTTTAATAGGGTAATTCTATAGTATTTTAAAATAAAAAAATACCGTTTTTTAATTACTAACAATCCCTATATGGGGTTTCTCATAGTAATGATGTACATAGGATTTTTTCCCGATTCCCGATTCCCGATTCCCGATTCCCGATTCCCTGCGCGCAGCGCTATAGCATTATTCAGACAAGTAAATATCTATGACAGTTGAAGCTTGGACCAGTGTATTGGTCATTATTTCCTTTATTCTCTACCTTTACATTGGTTGGCGCTCTCGGGTGCGCGATAGTAAAGGCTTTTTTGTAGCAGATCAGGGTGTTCCCGCTGTTGCTAATGGTGCTGCTACAGCGGCGGATTGGATGTCTGCTGCTTCCTTTATTTCTATGGCAGGGCTAATCTCTTTCTTAGGATATGATGGCTCAATTTACCTGATGGGCTGGACAGGAGGATATGTCCTACTAGCGCTATTGTTAGCCCCTTACCTGCGGAAGTTTGGAAAATACACAGTACCGGACTTTGTAGGAGACCGCTATTACTCCAATGTTGCTCGGTTGGTAGCAGTAATTGCTGCGATTTTTGTATCCTTAACCTATGTCGCAGGACAGATGCGAGGGGTAGGTATTGTATTTAGCCGCTTTCTGCAAGTGGATATCGGTCAGGGTGTAGTGATTGGCATGGTAATTGTGGCATTTTTTGCCGTGCTGGGGGGGATGAAAGGAATTACCTGGACTCAAGTGGCCCAGTATGGCGTGTTGATTGTGGCTTACCTGATTCCAGCGATTGCGATCGCAACTCTCCTGACCGACAACCCGATTCCCCAGCTAGGATTCACCTTCAGTGACATTATCCCGAAACTCAATCAAATTCAGGTAGATCTAGGTTTCCAGGAATACACTCAACCCTTTGCCAACAAGTCCATGCTGGATGTCTTATTTATCACCATCGCCTTGATGGTTGGTACTGCTGGACTTCCCCATGTGATTGTACGCTTTTACACCGTACGCAATGCTAGAGCTGCTCGTTAT